>CACZSZ010000215.1 GCA_902783945.1 uncultured Lachnospiraceae bacterium | reverse complement strand
GCAAACCTATGACAGCGATTGGAACACAGTAGATGGATTGGACAGTAATACAGGAATACCTGCCTCTCTTCCGTGAGGCAGCATGGCTTACAGTGAGGCTGGGGTTCGCCGGAATCGTCTGCGCGATCGTGGTCGGACTGGTCTGTGCCGTGGTTCAGTATTTTCATGTACCTGTACTGAAGCGGATTGCCGCGGTCTACATTGAGATCAGCCGGAATACTCCGCTGTTAGTACAGCTTTTCTTTATATACTACGGTCTGCCCAAGATCGGATTTTCAACGGATCCGTATGTGTGCGGTGTGGCCGGTCTGGCGTTCCTGGGCGGCAGCTATATGGCGGAAGCCTTCCGCAGCGGACTCGAATCCGTGCCTTCTATTCAGACAGAGAGCGCGGAAAGCCTCGGTATGAACAGAAGGCAGGTCATGCAGTATGTCGTTCTTCCGCAGGCCATATCCACCAGTGTGCCGGCCTTTATGGCCAATGTCATTTTCCTCATGAAAGAGACCAGTGTTTTTTCCGCCATCAGCATCATGGATCTGATGTTTACGGCAAAAGACCTGATCGGCATGCACTATAACACCCTGGAAAGTCTGTTCCTGCTCGTTGTTTTTTACCTGATCATTCTGCTTCCTATCTCCATTCTGGGAAGCCTTCTGGAAAGGAGGCTGCGCTATGCCGGATTTGGGGCTTGAAGTCTTATTCAAAGGAATCAATGCGCTGCGTCTTCTGCAGGGACTTTGGACGGCGCTGCGGATCAGTCTGATCTCCGTCGTCATCAGCATGCCGCTCGGTATTCTGCTCGGTTCACTCATGACGTTGAAGAACCCGGTTCTCAAGGTGATCCTGCGGGTCTATCTGGAGTTTATCCGGATCATGCCGCAGCTGGTCCTGCTGTTCATCGTGTTCTTTGGCTCTACAGCCGCTTTCGGGGTGAACCTGTCCGGGGAGCTTTCTTCCATTATTGTTTTTTCACTGTGGGGAACAGCAGAGATGGGCGATCTCGTGCGGGGCGCGCTGATCTCGATCCCGGTACACCAGTATGAGAGCAGTGAAGCGCTGGGCCTGTCAAAAATACAGATGTACAGGTATATCATTATTCCGCAGACGGTCCGGAGGCTGATCCCGCTTTCCATTAATCTGATCACGCGTATGATCAAGACGACGTCGCTCGTGCTGATGATCGGTGTGATCGAAGTGCTGAAAGTGGCGCAGCAGATCATCGAGGCCAACCGTATGAGCAGTCCGAATGCTGCCTTTGGAATCTATCTGACGGTATTCGTGCTGTATTTCCTTGCCTGCTGGCCGATCAGTATGCTGGCTAAATATTTTGAGAAAAAATGGCGCGACGCCTGAGGCAACAGGACATCACACACAGCTCCGGACGGGCTATGGGAGAGAAAATGGATAGTTTACTGCAGGTCAGAAATCTGACAAAAAAGTTCGGCGAAAATACCATCCTGGACGGGATCAGTCTTGATGTCAGCCAGGGTGAGGTAGTAGTCCTTGTGGGGCCCAGCGGCTGCGGAAAAAGCACGCTGCTGCGGTGCATGAACGGTCTGGAACCGATCCAGGGCGGCGAGATACTGCTGGACGGTCAGAAAATTGAAAAAGGCAGTAAAGAACTCACGAAAATCAGGCAGAAGATCGGAATGGTCTTTCAGAGCTACGATCTGTTCCCACATCTGAAAGTACTGGACAATATCACGCTGGCACCGATCAAGGTACAGAAGAGGGATAAACAGGACGCGGAAAAGGAAGCGCGTGAGCTGCTGGTGCGCGTCGGACTGGAAGACAAAGCGGACAGCTATCCGCGGGAACTCTCAGGCGGTCAGAAACAGCGGGTTGCGATCGTCCGTGCCCTGATCATGCAACCGGAGGTCATGCTGTTTGACGAAGTGACAGCCGCGCTGGACCCGGAGATGGTGCGGGAAGTTCTGGATGTTATCCTCCAGCTGGCCAGGCAGGGCAAGACTATGGTGATCGTCACGCATGAAATGGCATTCGCGCAGGCAATTGCCGACCGCATTTTATTCCTGGAGGGAGGTCACATCCAGGAGGACTCCGATCCGGATACTTTCTTTACGAATCCGAAGACGGAAAGGGCAAAGCAATTCCTGCAGATGTTCACATTCGAGAAGTGACACTGTCAGATAAAAACAAAAAACACGTACGGAAACGGCTCAACGCGGCATGTTCCGTACGTGTTTTTTTGTCTGTTTTATATGGCGGTGATCAGTTCTGAGACATCTCCTGGAGCGGGCTGAAGTAGCGGTCGTAGTTTTCATTGAACGCTTTCTGATATTCCTTGTCGTCGGAGTGGTGCAGGTTGTGGATGTACTGATGTTCGTTGCCGTTGATACTGTCATTGGTGCGTCCGAGCATGTAGACGGCAAGATCGGAGCACTGATCGGACAGGCGCTCCAGATGGAGCAGGATGTTTTGGTATTCAATTCCCGCAAAGACATCGCACTGTTTCTTTGTCATCCTCTTGACATGGAGCTGGCGCAGATACTCGACCAGTTCATCGATCACTTCTTCCAGCGGCTCGACCTGCCGCGCCTTGGATTCAGAGTTTTCCTTGTAAGCTTCTACAGTGAGCTGAAGAATATCTTTGACGGCGGTCACGGCCACGTTCAATTCACGGAGAGCTGACACGGAGAATGACTTTCCGGATTCGCCTATGTTGTGAAGATTGTCTGCGATATTGACAGCCAGATCGCCGATCCTCTCGAAACATCCCAGAGCTTTGATCTGGAAATTCTGATCGCGCAGATCGGATTCCAGGTGAATATGGGGAGACAGTGCCACCAGATATTCGTTGGAGGCGTCTGCCATACGGTCCAGAAGCTTTTCCCGCTCGTGGATCCGGACATAGATTTTTTCAACGGCTTTTTCGTCTGTATCCCGCAGTTCCAGCATTTCAACAGCCCGGGTGTAATTCTTGAGCGACACATCTCCCATATGCTGGATCAGGTGCTCTGCCTGATCCAGCGCAACGCCGGGGTTGTCGACAAGGTGTGAATCCAGCTCACGCAGATTCTGTTCGATATCGGAGTCCTCCTGATCGGCAGGGGCATCCGGGACGAGGCGTTCGGCGATTTTTGCGAGCGTGTTGGAAAGCGGAAGCAGGAGCACTGCGGGTACCAGACGGAACAGACCGTGGATATTGGCGACACCGCCGGAATTCAGGGTCATGTTCCACAGCCCGTCGCTGATCACACCGGTGCCGCGAAGGATCGCGATGACGATAAAGACCAGGGAAGCAGCGATAATATTGTAGATGATGTGAACCATGCAGGTTCGGATCTGTTCGGATTTGGCTCCGATCCGGCAGACCAGGAAGGTCGTCAGGCAGTCGCCGATGTTGACGCCGACGATCACGGCGAATACGCCGCAGAACGTCACGCCGACCGAGCTGGCGATGGACTGCAGGATACCGACGACAGCGGAAGAACTCTGGATAATACCGGTAACAGCCGCGCCGGCGAGGAAGCCGAGAAAATAATTGTTTTCAAAGGAAACAAGAAGACTGCTCAGCGATTCGCTCATGGTGGAGACGGCATTGCTCATATTCATCAGACCGACGAACAGGATACCGAAGCCCATGAAGACGGTGCCTGTATTATTGGAACTGCGCGTTTTTACGAACATGATCAGGATCAGGCCGATGACCAGGGCAAGAGGAGCGAGGTTATCGGATTTGAAAAAATAGAGGATACTGCCGGATCCGGCATTCAGATCCATCAGACGGATGATCTGTGCGGTGATCGCCGTTCCGACGTTGGCGCCCAGGACGATGCCGACTGACTGACGGAAGGTCAGATATCCCGCACCGACCAGACCGACCGTAAGAACGATCGTGGCTGTGGAACTCTGGATCATACAGGTCACGAGGAGACCAAAGAGAAATCCGATAACAGGATTTCCGGTGACTTTTTCAAGAGCTACTCTCATGGCGCTGCCGGAACCGCTCTTGAGTCCGTCGCCCATGATACGCATACCATAAAGGAATAATGACAGTCCGCCCAGCAGAGAAATTATTCGATAGAATATATCCACGATCTGTGCCTTTCCTGTGTTGAAGTCCTGTTTGAAGTTATAATGATCAGTGGGCAAGGTCCAAAATCTCACCCATATTATATTATACACATTTTTCACATTCCCGCCACAGATTCTTTGCGTGGATTTTACACAGACTGTGCTGTGCGGGAACATCTCTGCCTGCCTGAAAATGGTTTGTTTTTAAAAGAAAACCGGACATGGCAGGTGGAAAAACGAACGGCGATAGTATACAATAACGATAATACAGAAATGCAATGATAGGAGGAAGGATCATGATCGCGTTGGGAAGTGACCACGGCGGATTTCAGCTGAAAGAAGCTATAAAAAAACATATGGAGGAGCAGGGATACGAAGTAAAGGATTTCGGTTGTTTTGATGAGACATCCATAGATTATCCGACAATTGCCGTGCCGGTTGCAAAAGCAGTTGTCAGCGGGGAATGTGAAAAGGCTATTCTCTGCTGCGGAACGGGCCTGGGCATGTCGATCGCGGCTAATAAAGTCCACGGAATACGGGCGGCCTGCTGTTCTGACTGTTTCAGCGCAAAGCTGACACGTGAACACAACGATGCCAATATTCTGTGTCTGGGAGGGCGTGTGATCGGACAGGGACTGGCCTGTATGATGGCGGATCTGTTTCTGACAACGGAATTCATCGGTGAACAGCATACCCGCCGGATCAGGATGGTCGCTGAAATCGAAAAACAGGAGAGCGAAATGTCATAAAAACGCTTTATTTCCGTAATATTTTAATATATAATGACTCTGAGCGTGTCTGCTTTTACAGTAGCAGGAAAAAATCATAGTGTAATATAGGAAAACGGCACAGTCTGCCTGCGGCAGAAGTGCTGCGGGTCAAGGAGAAAGATCTTGGATAAAGCAGAATATCAGGAGAAATTAGACGAACTTACCATTTGCGTCGAAGACGGCGATTATGCAGGTGCACTTCCAATCGTGGAAGCCATAGACTGGCGGCGGGTGAAAAGTGTCAAGACCCTGAGTATGGTAGCGGATGTCTACGAGCAGAATCAGAATTATGAAAAAATGAAAGATATTCTGATGATCGCCCAGACAAGAACATCCATCGGAAGGGGTGTGCTGTCCAGACTGGTCGATGTATGTCTGCGTCTCGGGCAGACGGAACAGGCGGAAAAATACTATAATGAATTCGCCAGAGTCGCCCAGAATGACAATTCCAGATATGTTCTGCAGTACAAGGTGTACAAAGCCAAGGGAGCTCCCATAGAGTCGCAGATCGCTGTTCTTGAGGAGTACAGAGAAAAAGAATATACGGAGCGCTGGGCGTATGAACTGGCCGTCCTGTATTCGCGTGCCGGAGAACAGAAAAAATGTGTGGAAGCCTGTGATGACCTGATCCTCTGGTTCAACGAAGGCAAATACGTACTGAAGGCTATGGAACTGAAAAAACAGTACGAGCCGCTGACACCGAATCAGGAAGTTCTTTATGCGCGGGAGCGCGATGCGGAAGCGCAGCGTCTGCGTGAGGCAGCGGCTGCCAGGGCAGCGGAAGAAGCAGCCAGGAAAGCGGCAGAAGAGGCGCGTCTGGCAGAAGAAGCCCGTGCGGCAGAAGAAGAAGCTGCAAGAAAGGCGGCGGAAGAAGCGGCTGCGAACGAGGCAGCACAGGAGAAGGCGGAAGCAGAGACTGAGGACGACGGATCCTTCCCGAAACCCACACCGACTGACGAACAGCAGGAAGTTGTTTTCCGATTCGAGTCGGAGACACCGCAGGAAGATGCTGCGGCGGAAGAAGCTGCGGAGCCCGGCAGGGATAAAACGGCAGCATCCGTTACAGAAGACTCGGAAGACTCCGAAGAACCGGGCAATGAAGAAGTGGCAAGCCGTCTGTTCAGGGGATTCCACAATGTATTCGGAAGACATGGCAGCAAGCGTCCGGTTGAAAAAGAAAAAGAACCGGATGAGAAAGATCTGAAGATACGAGAGCTTCTGCCCGACAGTGCCGAACCGGCAGCTGCGGAAGATACTCCGGTCCGTGCAGAGTCCGCCGCGCCGGAAGAAAAGATCTCTGACGCCGTTCCCGTATATGAAAAACGGCCGGAAAGAAAGAGTTCGGATTTTAATCTTGATGCTTTCCTTCAGGAGATGGAGGGATCGATCTCAGAAGAAATCCTGTCCGGTGAATACAAAGCCAGAGAGGTCGCGCCTGCCATACCGGAACTGGAAGAACTGCCTCTTTCCGGAACGCAGGAACTGGTGGCTGCCATGGATGCTGCCGAGGCGGCTGAAGCCGGAGGGGCGCGCGGGAACGGAGAAGAAGCACATGTCACAGCGGCAGAGAGCATACAGGCTGCCGTGGAAGGCGTAGTGCCTCCGGAAATCGTGCAGATGCGGACAGAAGAACTGGCTGCAAAAGCCGACCCGGAACGGAAAAAACCGAAATATAACGAAGAGCTGGAAATTCCGGATGAGGAGCCTACGGAAGAGGAAAAGAAAGCTCATACTATTCCTCTGGGGACGATCGGGCAGAATACCGTCCCGATTTCGATCGACAAGATCCTGAGCTCTGAGACTGCAGAGGAACAGCGGATCCGGATCCTGAATAATACCAGACCGACCCGCATGAACGAGGAACAGCGCAAGACCTTCACCTATTTTGCACGTATTCCGGGTATGGATACTCAGATCCTGGAAGCGATCAGCTGTGTATATGAACATGCCGGAGAGCGCACCTCGCTGCACGGAAATATCGGTGTCATGGGTGCAAAGGGAACCGGCAAGACAAGACTCTCGCACGGCCTGATCGTCACCATGTGCAAGGATATGGGTCTCAGTGCTGTCAAAGTCGCGCGGATAAAGGGTGACGATCTGAACAAGAAGGATCCGGCCAAGATCGTCAATCTGATGGCGGGCGGTTTCCTGACGATCGAGGATATCAGTCATGTCAACGAACAGACACTGGCCAAGCTGAATCAGGCAATGGAATTCCGTACAGACTGTATGATCGTGATCATTGAGGATGAAAAGACGGCCATGCGGGCTTTCCTGAAAGATAATCCGACATTTGCCGCAAAATTCGAGAAGATGATCTCCATACCGGTCTTTACAAATGATGAACTGGTCACGTTCGCCCGGACGTATGCTGCCGAGAATGACTGCCAGCTGGATGATCTGGCGATCCTGGCGCTGTACACAAAGATCGGCAACCAGCAGAGCGAGGAGAATCCGATCACCATTTCGGTCGTCCGGGATATGGTTGACAGCGCGATCGATCATGCGGCACATGGAAGGCGCCGCGGCAAACGTGTCGGCAGAAGAGGAGATACTTCGAAGATGACGATCCTTCACGAGAAGGACTTTGAGTGATACAGTATACTGGAACAAGTGGCCGCGTGCAAGCTCGCTTGAACGCGGCCATTTGTTTTTGGAATGATTGCAGAATTGCGGAAGCCGAAATGCCTCTGTCCACAAGTTGAAAGAAATACTTTCTCTGTCGGAGGCATATGTCGGGTGTTTTACGAGGTATGATCCTGATCAAATACCAGAAAGGAATGGTATGCCGCAACCTTATCTGGCAAAACCTGCTGCAGCCATTGCTGTACTGCAGAAATACGGACTTCACACACAAAAAAAATATGGACAGAATTTTCTGATCGATGCCCACATTCCCGAAAAGATCACGGAGGCGGCAGAAGTAGGAAGTGAAGACTGCTGCATCGAGATCGGACCGGGCATCGGTACGCTGACCCAGTACCTGGCTGAGAAAGCAGGCTGTGTTATCGCCATTGAAGTGGATAAAGGCCTGCTTCCCGTACTCTCAGAGACGTTGGAAGGATACGGCAACACGACCGTTATTTCCGCGGATGTCCTCAAGGTGGACATGAGGGAACTGATCAGCCGGTATGCGGAGGGAAGACAGGTCAAGGTCGTGGCCAATCTGCCCTACTATATTACGACGCCGATCCTTATGTCGATGCTGGAAGCAGGACTGCCGGCCGTATCTTATACGCTTATGGTACAGAAGGAAGTGGCGGACAGAATGCAGGCAGGACCCGGGAGCAAGGATTACGGCGCACTTTCGCTGGCTGTGCAGTATCACACGGAGCCCGAGATCGTGATGCAGGTTCCGCCGGGCTGTTTTCTGCCGCAGCCGAAAGTCGGCAGTACGGTAATACGTCTGAAAACACGTGACGGTCTGCTCCCGGAGGAAGAAAGAAAAGCACTCTTCAAGGTCATTCGGGCCGCTTTCGGACAGCGCCGGAAAACATTGTATAACAGCCTCCGGAATGCACCTGAAATCGGTGTGGATAAAGAACGGATCGCGCAGGCCCTGGAAAGCTGCGGACTGCGTGCCGATGTCAGAGGGGAGGCGCTGAGCCTGGAGCAGTTTATGGAACTGGCAGAGAAACTATATTCTTAAAGTGGATTTTTCTAATCTACAGCACTTTACATAGTGCTTTTTACAGCGTTTTTTAGTTGCCATTGCCCCTGCAGATGATTATGTTCCGCCCGGGCACACTGTCCGCCCCGTGCACACTGTTCCGGCGGAAAAACAGCGTTCTGATGAAATTTGACTATAGGAAAAGACCTCCACATTGTGGAGGCCTTTTCTTAAAGGAAGGAGATCCGATTAAATCGGTATATGAAAAAGAAAAATTGAATTAATCAGGTTATGGTAACAGTATAGGCGGGAAATATGGACATCCCATAATTAAAAAATTAACAAACAGTGAACGAATCGAAAAAGATTTGTGACCGTTTCAGTTTTCGAAGCAGGACCAGGCGCTGCTCAGGCCGTCTATTACTTTCCTGTAAGTCTCGTATTTCTTCTCATAAATCTCCTTATATTCCGGACGTGGTGCGATCGTTTTGGTGATGTGTACTGTTCTGGCGATCGCGTCCTGATAATCAGCATAGATTCCCGCGGCAATGCCGGCGGCGATGGCGGCGCCCTGTGCGCCGATTTCTTTGTCTTCTATCACATCGATCGGGATCTGCAGCGCATCCGCAAAGATCTGTACCCAGACATCGGAATTGGCCGCGCCGCCGGACAGACGGATCGAGGCCGGGATGTCATGGTTTTTGAGAAGCTTCTTTACATGTGTGATGTGTGAGAAGACGATGCCTTCATAAACCGCCCGGAGCATGTGGCTCTTTTTGTGATAGGCAGTCAGTCCCACGAAAGTTCCCTTGGCCAGGGCGTCCTCATTGGAGCCGTTCAGGAAAGGCAGGAAAATGACGTTCGAGTCCTGGGGTTCGATCTCTGCGACCCACTTGTTGGTCAGATCGTAGACGGAGCCGCCTTTCGTTTTTGCCTCTTCTTTTTCATAGGACATCAGATTGCGGATGAACCATTCCATATTGCCGGCAGATGTCGGGCTGCTTTCCTCGACCAGATAATAGCCGGGGATGCAGAACATCGAGTTCAGTGCGACAGTGCCGTTCAGCACCGGTTCTCTGGCAATGAATTCATTGATGCTCCATGTGCCGGCGATCATGCACATCTTGTCTTCGTCGGAGAGTCCGGAGGCGATGCCGCAGGCATCGACGTCGAACATGCCGGCTGCGACCGGTGTGCCTTCCGGGATCAGAGTCTGAGCCGCGGCCTCCGCCGTGACGGTGCCGCAGATCTCGGCCGGATATTTCAGCGGGGAAAGCATATCATACACTTCCGGAATGCCGAACGCTTCCATCAGTTCGCGGTCGAATCCGCCGGCGGCCATATTGACGAGGTTGCCTCCGGAGGCGATAGTATAGTCCATATTAGCGGCACCGGTCATGCAGTAGCGGACATAGTCGTTGACGGAAAAGACGTATTTGATATTGTTGTAGACATCCGGCTCATGATCCTTCATCCAGGCGAGCAGGCAGACGGGCTGCATGTACAGGATTTCCTGGAAGGTTTTGGAATAGATGGCTTTTGCCGTTCCGTCTTCATTCCATTTTTTCGGATAAGCCCAGGCACGTGCATCGGTAGAGATGATCCCGTTGTATGCGGGACGCCCGTCTTTTCCGACAGGATACAGACCTTTGCCGTGTCCGGAGAATGATACGCCCGCAATATCTTTCGGGTCGATGCCGCTTTTTTCAATGGCCATCCGGATCGCATCTGCATTGGCTTTCCATAGCGCATCCATATCACGCTCCGTGTAACCGGGTTTCGGGGTCAGTGTTTCGGTAGCAATACTGCCGACGGCGATCTGTGTGCCGTTTTCGTCAAAAATGGCAGCTTTGGAAAAGGTACCGCCGTTGTCCATACCGATGAGATATTTCATGTGGTCCTCCTTATAAGCGTGGGTGTGTACTGCAGGGTCTGCCTGAAAACAGAAAGTCAGCCCTGGCCGTAATATGCGTTGGCTCCATGTTTCCTGTAATAATGCTTATCCTGCATAGACTGAGGTGCCGGGTGGACATGCGGATTAAGAAGCTCGGTGCGTGCAGCCATCTTGGCGCATTCTTCAACGACGACGGCGTTGTGGACAGCTTCGATCGCGTCTTTGCCCCAGGTGAACACGCCGTGTGATTTGCACAGCACAGCGGGAATTGCCTGATAATCCAGACCGCTTTCCGCAAAGCCTTCAACGATCACATGACCGGCATTTTCTTCATATGCTTCTTCGATTTCTCTGTTGGTCAGATGGCGTACACAGGGGATCTCTCCGTAAAAATAATCAGCGTGTGTAGTACCGTAGCAGGGAATGCCGCGTCCGGCCTGTGCCCAGCTCGTTGCCCAGGGAGAGTGCGTGTGAACGCATCCGCCGATCTCCGGAAAACGGTTGTACAGCACCATGTGCGTGGGCGTATCGGAAGAAGGATTATAACGGCCTTCAACTTTGTTGCCGCTCAGGTCGACTACGACCATGTCGTCCGGAGTCAGTTTGTCGTATTCCACTCCGCTCGGCTTGATGACGAACAGACCGCTTTCATGGTCGATGCCGCTGACATTTCCCCAGGTAAATGTTACCAGACCATATGCCGGCAGCATCATGTTGGCTTCGTATACCTTGCGTTTCAATTCTTCTAACATGGGATACCTTCCTTTCTGAATTGGGTGTTGGGATTCTTATACGGACTTTTATACGGACCGGGTGTTTTCGGAGCTGCAAAGATCCAGATACGGCCGCATCATGTTTACGGCAGTGCGCAGATCGTCCTGCCAGGCAGGATTGCCGGTATACCAGAGTTCCGTGACGTACCGGCGGACACCGAGATCCCAGGCTTTCCGGATCCCGGCTTCGAACTGCACGTGACCCGTACCGAAGGGAACCTCCCGGAAAACGTCCGGCACTGTTTCTTTTAGGTGCATGGCCTGCAGGTGTCCCCGTCCGGTTTCCAGATCGGCATTTACCCTTTCGCGCAGGGCATCGGCCGCCGGAGGGACAGCAGGTGCTGCTTCGCCGGAAAGATCCAGGACGGCAGCGTTGGTGATGTTTCCGAGATCCGGGTAGACACCCAGATACGGGGAATTCACGATATTCACATAGTACATGGCCTTTTCCGTCGTATTCATAAACGGAGTTTCCATGGTCTCGAATCCCATCAGGATTCCTTTTTCCGCAGCCATTTCTGTAGAACGGATGAGGTTTTCAAGGAAGAAACCACGCGTCTCCTCCGTTCCTTTTTCATAGTAGACATCATAACCTGCCAGCTGAATGATCCGGATACCGAGATCGTCGGAAAGATCGATGGCTTTTTTCATGATTTCCAGGCTGCGCTTCCGCATGCCGGCATCCGGATGACCGAGCGGAAATTTACGGTGGCCGCTCAGACACATGGAACGGACCGGCATGCCGGTCTCCTGCATGAGTGAAACGAGATTCCGGCGTTCTTCTGCTGTCCAGTCCAGACGGGCCAGTTTTGCGTCGGTCTCATCCACGCTGATTTCGATGAAATCGTAACCGGCTTCACGGGACGCCTGCATCTTTTCTTTCCAGGTGAGTGTGCCTGGCATGGCTTTTTCATATACACCCAGAGCATACTGTTTCATAGGAACCTCCTGAACTAGTTTAGTATGTAATCATCATACCAAAAACGCGGCCTGACCGAAAGGGAAAAGCGTGTGAAAACCGACAGAAACAGCGGTTTCATCTTGTCGCAGGAAGAGAATCGTGATAGGATAAGACTGTATATCTATGTCAAGATACAGGAGAATTATCATGCCATCATTTAATCCGGAACCGACCAAAAAATCGGAGCGTATTTCCAGACTGGTAGAGCATCTGTTTGCGAAGATGCCGGAGATCGAACCGGCACGTGCTGTATTGATCACAGAGTCTTACAAAAAGACGGAAGATGAGCCGATCGTCAAGCGGCGGGCGCTGGCTTTTGCTCATATTCTGAAGCATATTCCGATCATCATCCGGCCGGAAGAACTGATCGTGGGAAGCACTACGATCGCTCCGCGCGGCTGCCAGACCTATCCCGAGTTTTCATGGGAATGGCTGGAATCGGAATTTGAGACAGTAGAAACGCGGGAAGCCGATCCGTTCTATATTTCCGAGGAGACGAAAAGGGCACTGCGGGAGATCCATCCGTACTGGAAGGGAAAGACCAGCAGTGAGCTGGCCACGTCTCTGATGGCTCCGGAAACGCTCACGGCCATAAAGCACAACGTGTTCACGACCGGCAATTACTTCTATAACGGCGTCGGCCACATTACAGTCAAGTACGGCGAAGTTCTGGAGATCGGTATGGAAGGGCTCATTCACAAGGCGGCGGAAGAGCTGGCCTCCATGAATGTCGGCGATGCCGATTATCCCACGAAACATGAACTGCTGGAAGCTATGATCATCAGCTGCCATGCTGTCATTCTGTACGCGCAGCGCTATGCCGAACTGGCGGAAAAAATGGCGAATGAGACAGCGGACCCGGTCCGTAAAGCGGAACTGATGCAGATCAGCGCCAACTGCCGCCGCGTACCGGCCAAGGGCGCGGAGAGCTTTATGGAAGCATGCCAGAGCTTCTGGTTCGTACAGCAGCTGATCCAGCTGGAATCCAGCGGCCATTCGATCTCGCCGGGACGGTTCGACCAGTATATGTATCCGTATTATAAGGCGGACCTGGACGCCGGAAAGATCACGCGCGACCAGGCGCAGGAGTATATAGACTGTGTATGGGTCAAGCTGAACGATCTGGGCAAGTGCCGCGACGAAGAATCGGCGAAAGGCTTCGCAGGCTACAGCATGTTCCAGAACCTCTGTGTGGGCGGACAGGACAAAGAAGGCATGGACGCGACGAACGATCTGTCATTCATGTGCATCTGGGCTTCGCAGCACGTATTTCTTCCACAGCCGTCCCTGTCGATCCGCGTCTGGAATCTGACGCCGCATGAACTTATGCACGAGGCCTGCCGGCTGACCCGCACGGGCATCGGCCTGCCGGCTTACTATAATGACGAAGCGATCATCCCCGCGCTGATGAACAGGGGGATCTCCATGGAGGATGCCAGGAACTTCAGCCTGATCGGCTGCGTGGAACCGCAAGTCCCGGGAAAGACAATGGGATGGCACGACGCGGCGTTCTTCAATCTGTGCCGTCCGCTGGAATTCGTATTTTCCAACGGCATGGACAAGGGAGAACAGGCCAGTATCCGCACAGGTGAACTGGCGGATCTGCGTACCTTCGAAGATTTCTGGAATGCATATAAAAAACAGGTGGAATACCAGATCGCGCTGATGGCCAATTCGGACAATGCCATCGATGCCGCGCATGCTGCAAGAGTTCCGCTTCCCTGGCTGTCCTGCATGGTCGACGACTGTATGAAACGCGGGCTGACGACAGAGCAGGGCGGTGCAGTGTACAACTTCACGGGACCGCAGTGTTTCGGCATCGCCAATGCCGCGGATTCTCTGTATGCGATACGGGAACTGGTGTACAACCAGAAATTCCTCACGCTGCAGGAATACAAAGAAGCGATGGACGATAACTTCGGAAAGGGTTTTGACGATATTTCCGTCCGGGAGGCGTCTGTTGAGATCGTAAATAATCTCCGCGCGGCAGGCAGGGAACCGTCCGCCCAGGAAGTGGCACAGATCGTGGCGCGCGTAAAGACAGCCGATGTCTCACCGGAAAAGAAGAAAAAATATCAGGAACTGCTGGACAAGATCGATGCGCTTCCGAAATACGGAAATGATATTCCGGAAGTAGACTACCTTGCCAGAGATGCAGCATATCTGTATACCAGGCCGCTGGAGAAATATAAAAATCCGCGCGGCGGCATGTTCCACGCGGGCATCTACCCGGTCTCGGCCAATGTGCCTCTGGGCGCCCAGACAGGCGCGACTCCGGACGGACGCCTGGCCCATACACCGGTGGCGGACGGTATCGGACCGATGGCGGGCCGCGATATAAACGGGCCCACTGCGACGGCCAACTCGGTCGCACGGATCGACCATATGATCGCTTCCAACGGAACACTGCTGAATCAGAAATTCCATCCGTCAGCGCTGGAAGGGGAGAAGGGTCTGAATGATTTTGAGTCTCTGATCCGTACATTCTTCGACCAGAAAGGCATGCACATGCAGTTCAATGTCGTCGACAGGCAGACACTGCTGGACGCACAGGCACACCCGGAGAACTACCGGCATCTGGTCGTGCGCGTGGCCGGATACTCTGCTCTGTTCACGACCCTGTCGAAATCGCTGCAGGATGACATCATACAGAGGACGGAGCAGACGTCGGCATATTAAACGACACGCAAGTCCCTAAAAGCGTCAACAATACAGGAGGAACACCATGTCCTATCTGGATACAACAGGCAGAATATTTGACATACAGCGCTATTCCGTTCATGACGGATTCGGCATCCGCACGATCGTGTTTCTGAAGGGCTGCCTCCTCCGCTGCCGCTGGTGCTGCAATCCGGAATCACAGGAATATGCGATCCAGGAAATGCGACAGTCAGACGGGAAAGTCAGGATCGTCGGTCAGGATGTGACAGTTCGTGAAGTTATGAAAACGGTGGAGCAGGACCGTATGTATTTCCGCCGTTCCGGAGGCGGACTGACGCTTTCCGGAGGGGAAAGCCTGCTGCAGTACGAATTTGCGCGTGACCTGCTTCATGCGGCTAAGGATCAGGGCTTTTCTACGGCCATGGAAAGCATGGCGGGCGTATCGTACGACCGGATCGAAGCTGTTCTGCCGTATCTCGATACCTACCTCATGGACATTAAGCATATAAACGGGGCAAAGCATAGGGAATTCTGCGGAAAAGATAATGCTCTGATGCTGGAGAACGCGTGGAAGGTCGCCTCTTCCGGGCAATGCGAACTGGTCATCCGCACACCGGTGATCCCCACTTTCAATGATACGGTACCGGAGATCCGCGCGATCGCGGAGTTTGCCGCCAGGCTGCCCGGGGTGGAACAGATGCATATCCTGCCGTATCATCGGCTTGGGTTTGATAAATATGTCGGACTGGGACGAGAGTATCTGATGGGCGATGTGAAGCCGCCGTCACGTGAACTGATGATGGAGCTGCGTGATGAAGTGAATAAGACAGGACTCCGCTGCATGATCGGGGGATGATCGTAAAAGAGTGATCTGCAAAAGGCACCGGGTGCGTCAGTAAAGCGTTTAAAGGGAATACGCAAAAGAACAAAGGAGCAGCGACGGAGCGCAATGTGTTCGGGGCTGTTTCCTTTTTTAATTTAACGGGTAATAATAAGACACGGATAAAAAGAACACCTGTCTCATTCATATCTCCATATTGTATATTGTCTTAGTGATCCTTATTGCCGCAGGCAGCCATACGGCTGTTTCCGGAAAGGTCACGCAGAGATGGCTGAACGCGCTTTAGTATGAACGGAACGGATAGGCTTGAATTGAAAAGTAACGGAATGGATAAAAAAAAGAACAGGAAGAGCCGCAGGGTCAGAAGAACTATCACGCTGGCTATTCTCGCGGGGCTCCTGGCGGTCACGGCGATGGGGATTCTGATCCTCATGCACCACAGAAATCAGGAAGAAAAGGAAATGGCCAGAGTACAGCAGGAACTCCTGTCCACGTATGGGGAAAATCAGAAAATAGAAGGGAACACTTATGACCGGGAGCTGGCCGTTGTATGCGGGAACGGCATTTTTGTCGGGAAGAAGGAGGGCTCTGTCTGTTCATATAAGGGGATTCCGTATGCGCTTCCTCCGGTCGGGGAACTGCGCTGGAAAAAACCGGTCCCCGCGGAAACAGGTCAGGATGTTTACGAAGCGTTTTATTTCGGCAAGTCGGGTATCCAGACGAAGGCGGAAACTGAGAGAGCCTCTCTGTATCCGCAGGGAGAAGACTGTCTGACACTGAATGTCTGGACGGCAGGACCAGGTTCTTCTGAGACAGAGGATGCTGTTTCTTCCGGAAGACCGGTCATGGTGTTTTTCCATGGCGGGGGCTATGGATGGGGCGGTACGGCGGATCCGCTGTATGACGGACAGAATTTTGTTGAGAAATGGCAGGATATCGTGCTGGTTACGGTAAATTACCGGATCGGTCTGATGGGTTTCATGGATTTCTCAAAAGTGGAAGGCGGAGAAGAATTTGTCGGAAGCGGCAACCTGGGCATGCTGGATCAGGTGTGCGCACTGGAATGGATCCGGGACAACATAGCCGGTTTCGGCGGAGATCCTGATCAGGTGACCATATTCGGAGAGTCGGCCGGAGGGAGCAATGTCAGCCTGCTGCCCCTGATGAAAGAAGCCAAAGGACTCTTTAAAAGGTGTATCGCCCAGAGCGGGACAGTAGCCTTTACATACAGCAGGGAAGAAAGTCAGTCACTGACGGAAAAGCTGCTGAAGGAAACGGGCGCGCAGTCCATGGATGATCTCATGGTGCTTTCTGAAGAAGAACTGATGAAGGTCAACGAGTCCCTGAACGATTATAATAACTTCCCTGAAAGAGACGGGATCATTCTGCCGGAAGATCTCTACGAGGCATACCAGGCCGGGGAAGCTTCTGATGTAGATATGCTGATCGGCAGCAATGCAGATGAAGCCAGATACTGGATCGGCGAGGTCGGCGGATATGGGATCTACAGGATAGCCGGTTCTCTGCTTTACAAGAGCACAAGGATGAGGATCGCCCCGCAGGACCGCCACTACATAAGAGATTTCATGAGGCTTCAGAAGGATAAGACCATCTGGAACCGCACCGAGTTCATGAACGAACTGCTTTTCCGTATTCCTGCTGTTGCACAGGCGGAGGCGCATGCGGAAAGCGGAGGCAATACCTATATGTATTATTGGACGAAAGAGTCCGCTATTCCCTATTACGGGGCCTGCCATGCCGTGGAATTGGCCTATGTATTCAATAATCCGGAAGATACGATCTTCACCGGAGAAAAGGCAGATGCTGGCCTCTCGGAAGCCGTGCAGGAAATGTGGGTGAATTTTGCCAGGACCGGAAATCCGTCTACAGAAAAATATGAATGGAAACCATATGATTCCCGGGAAAGAAATACGATGTTTCTGGGAGAAGAGATCCGCCTGGTGTCAGACCCGATGCCGGAGCAGCGGGAACTGATCCAGCCGCTGCTTTCCTACCGGATCAACGGATACTACGGTATCTATGATTATGCTGTGAAATACGTGCGGAAGGAGATCATGGAACTTTTGATCCGACTGCTCGTTCTGCAGGGGGTCATTTTAGGAGTGTACCTGGGGACCAGGATAATCCGGAAGAGACGGAAAGGATGACGCGAAACAAAAGACAGATATAAAAAGACTGATACGGCCGGCCTTCAAATAAGAAGCGGTGTATCAGTCTTTTTATATTACGTTTCAGAAACGATTATCCAACCAGATCTTTCAGGGCCTTGCCGGCTTTGAATTTCGGGGATCTGGAAGCTTTGATCTCGATGGTCTCGCCGGTCTGCGGATTGCGGCCGGAACGGGCAGCTCTCTCGGAAACCTCGAATGTGCCGAAACCAACAAGCTGTACTTTATCGCCATCTTTCAGAGCTTTGCCGACGATACCGGTGAATGCATTCAGGGCCGCCTCGGCATCCTTCTTGGAAAGATTTGCCTGATCAGCGATTGCTGCAATAAGTTCTGTTTTGTTCATGTTTTACTATCCTCCTAAATAATTCAAAAATAGACTATTCTATATATACTCTCTCGAGTTTGGTTTGTCAAGAAATTCAAACCATGCCGTTCATCAGGGCAAGCAGGTCTTTTCCGAGTGCATCACCCTTTGTATTGGCGTCTTCCAGAGAAGCTCCTCTGGTGCCGTAATAGAACTTGATCTTCGGTTCCGTTCCGGAGGGACGTACACAGACCCAGGAGTCATTTTCCAGTTCATAGTACAGAACATTGGAAGACGGAAGACCGGTCGTTCCCTTTTCTCCGGTGGTGTAGTTTTCCGTGATATCCTCCTGATAGTCACGGAAGCCCAGTACCTTGTAAGCGCCGATCGCATCCAGTTTGGTGCTGCGCAGTTTTTCCATGATAGCACTGATCTTTTCGGCACCTTCCACACCTTCGAAGGTGATGGATGTTCCGCCGTCGCAGTAATATCCGTAAGTCTCATAGACTTCCAGCATGGCATCCCACATGGTCATGCCGCGGTCCTTATACCAGGCGGCAGCCTCGCACAGAGCCATGACAGCGCCGATGGAATCTTTGTCGCGGGCGTAGGTGCCGATCAGGCAGCCGTAGCTTTCCTCAAAACCGAACAGATAGGTGCCGCGGCCTTCTGTTTCCATACGCAGTATTTCGCGGCCGATCCATTTGAATCCGGTCAGAACTTCAAGGCAGTCGGCGCCATAATAGCGGGCAATGGCCGGTGCCAGGTTGGAAGAAACGATCGTCGTGATCAGCACGCCGTCGTCAGGAAGTCCCTTCAGGGCTTTGAGCTGGCTGATCTCATAATGAGCGAGCAGGCAGGCGGACATGTTGCCGGTCAGGGTGTGGTACACACCATCCTTATCGCGCACGCGGCAGCCCAGACGGTCGGCATCGGGATCGGTCGCCAGTACGAGGTCGGCATCCAGTTCTTTTGCAAGCTTCAGCGCCAGATCAAAGGCCTCTTCCGCTTCCGGGTTCGGATAGCTGACGGTCGGGAAATTGCCGTCCGGAAGTTCCTGTTCCGGTACGACGTAGACCTGCTCGAAGCCAAGTTCTTTCAGAATGCGGCGTGCCGGAATATTGCCGGTGCCGTGGAGCGGTGTATAGACGATCTTCAGATCTTTCCCCTGTGCTGTGATCGATTCCGGATGCTTGACACAGGCTTTGACGGCATCGAGGAATGCGTCGTCGACTTCTTTTCCGATGACCTGGTACAGACCCGCTTTTTCCGCGGCTTCTTTATCCATTGTCTTTACAGTCGCCCAGTCGGTCACGTTCAGAACTTCATCCATGATCCCGCTGTCGTGGGGCGGAGTGATCTGGGCGCCGTCCTCCCAATAGACCTTATAGCCGTTGTACTGTGGTTTGTTGTGGCTGGCCGTGATATTAATACCGGAGATGCATCCCAGATAGCGGATCGCAAAAGAAAGCTCCGGTGTCGGGCGAAGTGCGTCGAACACATATGCCTTGATCCCGTTGGCGGCGAGGCACAGAGCTGCTTCATCGGCAAATTCGGGAGAAAAGTGGCGGGAATCGTATGCAATCGCAACACCTTTCTGTTCGCCGTGCACTTTCAGAATATAATTGGCCAGTCCCTGAGTAGCCTTGCGTACCGTGTAGACGTTCATGCGGTTGATCCCGGCGCCGAGAATACCGCGGAGACCGGCGGTTCCGAATTTCAGAGGGGCATAGAAACGCTCCCGGATCTCATGTTCGTCATCTGCGATCGCGCGAAGTTCTGCTTTGGTATCTTCGTCGAAATACGGATCGTCCAGCCAGGATTGATATACGTCTTTGTAGTCCATAGATTTCCTCCACATTTTTGAATCGATAGAAACGGTTTTGATGTGCTTTTTTATACTAACCTTCCGAGAGGATTAGATTCCTGCGGTTTTTCAGGTAATTCAGCAGATACTCGCGGGTGTTGAGGTACGGGTTGTCCAATACGAGCTCCAGTGCGGCATTCAGCATCTTTCCGATCCCCGGACCGGAGGGAACGCCCAGCGCGAGCAGATCGCTGCCGCTGATGGCCAGGTCTTTCAGATCGATGGGATCGCCGCGCTGCAGGATATCCGCTGCATACCGCCCGACCTGCGCGATCCGGCGCAGGCGTTCGTCTCTGCGGTAGTCACTCTTGCCCATGGTATCTGCCTGCTGGATATCCAGCAGCAGAGGGAAAAGCTGTTTGCCGACTGTGTGCAGAGCATGGCGTATCTCTTTTTCATCAGCCTTCATCCACCAGTCGTGGTACTGGATCAGCGTACGCACTTTCAGTATCGTGTCGTTGTCCAGTTTCAGGCGGCGCATGATGTCGGTTGCGATCCCGACGCCGGCTTCGGCGTGATTTCGGAAGTGATCGTTGCCGTATTCATCCATTTCCTTGCAGGACGGCTTTCCCACATCATGCAGAAGCATGGCCAGACGGGTAATCTTATCTTTTCTGGTGTGCTGCATGGCGGCAAGTGTGTGGTCTCCTACATTATATATATGGTAGGGGGAATTCTGGGCCGTTTCCATCATGGCATCGAATTCAGGCAGGATTACACGTGTAATGCCGGCTTCGTATGCGACACGGAGGTATTCGGGATGATCGGAACAGATCAGTTTGATCAGTTCGGAGCAGATGCGCTCGGCGCTGATATTCTGCAGGGAACCGGCCTGATCCATCATGGCCAGAGCGGTAAGCCGGTCAATGCCAAAGTGCAGCTGTGCGGAAAAGCGTACGGCCCGCAGGATGCGGAGCGCGTCTTCTGAAAAACGGTCCTGCGCATTGCCGACACAGCAGATTTTTTTGCGCTGCAGGTCTTTCATGCCGCCGTACAGATCGATCAGGCCTTCTTCTTCATTATAGGCCATGGCATTGATCGTGAAGTCCCG
>CACZSZ010000214.1 GCA_902783945.1 uncultured Lachnospiraceae bacterium | reverse complement strand
CTCTCTGTTTTACTCTCTGTCTTACAGTTTTGAAAAATCACTGGCCGGATGTTTGCAAAGCGGGCAGATGAAGTCTTCCGGAAGTTCTTCGCCTTCGTAGACATATCCGCACACGTCGCAGACCCAGCCCTTCTTTTCTTCCTGTGGTTTCGGTTTCACGTTCTTCTGGTAGAACGTATAAGTCATCGTATCAATGTTGTTCAGTACGACCGACTCGGTAATGTCACACAGGAACATCCAGTGAGAGCCCATATCGACCGTATCAAAGACTTTCAGCGATATGTAGGCATTTGCATATTTTGTCAGGAATGCCACACCGTTGGATGCCACATCGAAGTGTTCATAATCTGCAAACTTGTCAACATCCCTGCCAGACTGGAATCCGAAATGCTGGAAAATCTTAAATGGGGCCTGTTCGTTCAGGGTGCATACATTCATCACTCCGGTCTTACGGATCACTTCGGCAGAATAGTTCGCCTTGTTGATGTTGACAGCAACTCTGTCCGGATTGTTGGCGACCTGCGAGACTGTGTTGACGATCTGGCCGTTGTGCTTGTTCCCGTTGTTGCAGGTAACAACATACAGACCATAGCCGATCTTGAACAGAGCCGTCGGATCGATCTTCTTTTCTTCCTCGACAACCACTTTCTCGTAATCTTCCGCCAGCTCGTCGGCAAGTGCCATCAGCTGCGCCGTGCTCTCTTCGTTCAGTGCGGAAAGGATCGTCACATTATTCTTTGCCCAGATAATATCTTTGCATTTCTCCAGTTTCCCCTTCATAACCTTCATGGCTGTCGGTGCCCAGGAACCGTTCTCGATCAGCGCGATCGTGCGTTTCTGATAATTCCGCTCGACGAGCATGTCGATGAAGTCACGCATATACGGGAAGATCTCCGCATTGTATGTCGTCGTTGCCAGGACCAGCTTGTCGTAGCGGAACGCATCCTCGACACACTCATAGATATCGTCACGTGCCAGATCATTCAGTGCAACCTTCGGGACACCCATCCCGCGCAGTTTTTCAGCCAGCATCTCAGCCGCCTTTTTCGTATGTCCGTACACAGACGTGTAGCAGATGCAGACGCCGTCGGATTCCGGCAGATAAGCAGACCAGGTATCGTACAGGTTGATATAGTAGCCCAGATCCTCTGTCAGCACCGGTCCATGCAGCGGGCAGATGATCTGAATATCCAGTCCGGCTGCCTTTTTCAGAACCGCCTGAACCTGTGCGCCGTACTTACCGACAATGCCGAAATAATAGCGTCTTGCCTCACAGGCCCATCCCTCCGGATCCTCAACATCAAGTGCGCCGAATTTGCCGAATCCGTCAGCAGAGAACAGCACCTTGCCAAAAGCATCATACGTCATCATGACCTCGGGCCAGTGGACCATCGGGGCGAAGACAAAGGTAAGCTCATGCTTTCCGAGAGAGAGCGTCTGGCCGTTTGCCACTTCCAGGGTACTGGCGATCTCAAGGCCGGGGAAGAACTGGCTGATCATCTTGAATGTTTTTTTGTTGCCGACTACCGTCGCACCGGGATACGTTTTTACAAAAGCCTCTACGGATGCAGAATGATCCGGTTCCATATGCTGCACAACCAGATAATCCGGCGAGGCACCGCCCAGGCATGCCTTGATATTGTCAAGCCATTCCTGTGTCTTGCTCTGATCGATCGTATCCATGACGGCCGTTTTTTCGTCTTTGATCACATAGGAATTATAAGCCATTCCCAGCGGTACTTCGAAATGCCCTTCAAAAAGATCGATGTCATGGTCATTTGCGCCGATGTAAAAAATGGATTCTGTGACTTTGTTCATAGCTATTCCTTTCTCTGAAAAAACATGTACCTCATTTATACTTTGAACCCGTTCATATGGCGGTGAACTTCCAGAACTTTCTGTGCCAGGCTCTCCGGATCCAGACCTGCCTGCCTGCGCTGTCCGTCCACGGTTCCGTAGCGTATATAGGAATCCGGCACGGCAGCTGTAAGAACACGGACCGGAAGGTTTTCCTCCGATACAAAACGCTGCACCGCCTCTCCGAATCCGCCGCAGGCAACATTTTCTTCCGCAGTGACCAACAGTTCATGATCCTCTGCCAGCTTTCTCAGCAATTCTTCGTCCAGAGGCTTTATGAAGCGCATATTGACGACTGTCGGATCGCAGCCCTCTCTGCGCAATAACTCTGCTGCCTCACAGGCTGTCTTTACCGAAGCTCCCGCTGCCAGCAGAGCGATCCTGCTTCCTCCGTGCAGGGTTTCCGCCTTTCCATATTCTACAGGACTTGCGGAATCCTTTCCAGAATCCTTCCAGGCCTCGCCGCGGGGATACCGCAGCGCGATGGGACCGTTGAACGAGACGGCAAACCGCAGCATTTCTCTGAGTTCCTCCGCATCCATCGGTGCCATGACGGTCATACCCGGCATCATAGAAAGATAGGACAGATCAAAACACCCCTGATGTGTGCGTCCGTCCGCACCGACCAGACCTGCCCTGTCTATGGCTAAGATTACGTGCAGTTTCTGCATGCAGATGTCATCCATGATCTGATCAAAAGCTCTCTGCAGGAATGCAGAATAGACAGCCACGACTGGAATCTGTCCGCCCAGCGCCAGTCCTGCCGCGAACGTCACGGCATGTGCCTCGGCAATCCCCGTATCGAAGAACCTTTCCGGATACATTTCGGAAAATTCTTTCAGCCCCGTACCTTCCCGCATGGCCGCCGTGACGGCAACCAGTTTCGGCTTCTCCCGGGCCAGTTCCATGATGGTCTCGGAAAAAACATCCGTGTATGATACTCCGGATTTTCCGAGCGGATGACCGGTCTTCACATCAAAAGGTCCCAGTCCGTGAAACAGTTCCGGATCCTTCATTGCCGGAAGGTAGCCGCGCCCTTTCTCCGTGAGTACGTGGATCAGCACCGCACCCTGTACACGCCGTGCCTCCCGGAAAACTCTGACCATTGCCTGTACATTATGTCCGTCTACAGGTCCCAGATAGGTGATACCCATCTCCTCAAAAAACATGCCGGGGATCACCAGTTGTTTGATACTGCTCTTTGTCGTGCGGATTCGGCTGACCAGTTCCTCACCGACCAGCGGAATCTGTTCCAGACGCTTCTGCACACTGCTCTTCAGTCCGGTATAGGTAGGAGAAGTCCGCAGCTTTGCCAGATACTGAGACATACCGCCGACATTCTCCGAGATAGACATATTGTTATCATTGAGCACGATCATAAAATTCGTCTTCAGATCTGCAGCATTGTTCAGGGCTTCATAAGCCATTCCGCCTGTAAACGAACCGTCCCCGATCACCGCTATCACAGTATAATGCTGTCTGCGCAGATCGCGCGCCCGGACATATCCCAGCCCGGCCGAGATCGAGTTGGAGCTGTGCCCGCCGTCATACGCGTCACAGTCACTTTCCTCTCTGCGCGGAAAGCCCGAAATCCCGCCCTCCTGCCGCAGTTTCTTCAGTTCCTCTTTGCGGCCGGTCAGAATCTTATGCGTATAACACTGATGACCGACATCCCATATGATCTTGTCTCTCGGCAGAGTACAGACACTGTGCAGAGCCAGTGTCAATTCCACTGCTCCCAGATTGGATGCCAGGTGTCCGCCGGTGTGGCTGACCGTAGTGATCAGATAATCCCTGATCTCACCCGCGAGCTTTGTCATATCCTCCGGAGCAATCTGCTTTATATCATTTTCTTTATTAATTTTTTCCAGCATAGATGTCTGCTCCTGAGCTGTCCCGTCCGTGCTGCTGCGTTTCTTTTGTTTTTGCATCATAGTAATTCCCGGCCGGTCTCCCGTCACGATTTTCTTCCGGCCATCTCACGGAACAAAGCCTCGAGGAAACCCGTGTCTCCGGGCAGTTCTCTGAGTTTTTCAAGTGCTTCGTCCGTCAGTCTGTCTGCGATTGCAGAAGCCTGATCTACATTGTACAGTGTTACAAATGTTGTCTTTTCATTTTTGGCATCAGAAAAAACCGGCTTTCCGAGTTCTTCCTGTGTCGACGTTACATCCAGAATATCGTCCCGGATCTGAAATGCCAGACCTATCTTACTTCCGATCTGTTCGCACAGAGAGATCTGTTCACGTGCTGCACCTCCGAGCACAGCCCCTACCATCATGGCCGCTTCCAACAGGGCTGCCGTTTTCTGCTCATAAATGTACAGCAGCTCTTCTTCACTGTAATTCTGTCTGCCGTTCTTCTCATTTTCTACATCCAGGCCCTGTCCGCCCAGCATGCCGGAAAATCCGCTTTTGCTGGCCAGGATCGCCGCAGCACGATAGATCCGGTCACCTTCTTCGTTGTACCGGAAAGCCTGGATCATCGTTTCGTAGGCAAGATTAAGCAGGGCATCACCTGCCAGCAGACCCACTGCCTCTCCGTAAACGGCATGCGTCGTTTTCTTTCCACGCCGGAAATCATCGTTGTCGACAGCCGGAAGATCATCATGCACCAGCGAATGAGTATGGATCATTTCCATAGCTGCTGCAAAAGGCCGGATCACATCGCTGCTACCGCCAAACATACGATAGCTTTCTATCATAATGACCGGTCTCAGACGCTTTCCGCCTGCCAGTACACTGTACCTCACCGCAGGGATCAGAGAGCCTCTCCCGGAATTCACTTCCGGAAGGTAGAACTGCAGGATCTCTTCCACTTCCTGTTTTCTTTTTTCCAGCTCCGTTTTAAGTGTCATAGTATTCACTTTCTTTTTTCTCAGTCCATATGCAGACATCTGCTCTTACTTTATGACGGGACTTAACCCGGAAAATCTCCAAGCTTTCCGTCCGCATTGATCTGCTGCATTTTCTTTTCAACAAGATCGATCTTCTCACTGCATTTTTTCAGAAGATCCATCCCCTCTTTATAAATCGTAAAGGACTCCTCGAGCGGAACGTCTCTGTCCTCCAGCTTTTCCACAAGCTCGTCAAGACGCGCAAAAGATTCTTCCAGTGTCAGTTCCTGTTCTCCCGCGGTCAGTTCTTTTTCCATCAATCTCTCTCCTATTCCGGAAGCGGTATCAGAACCGTTTTACGGTTTGCATTCTGAAACAGCTGTGTCTCTTATATATCCCGGGGACGCAGCCGTGTCTCCGTCCCGGTCACTTCTGTATGGATCACACCGTCTGTCACTTCCAGATGAACGGTCTCTCCGGCTTTCACAGATGTGACCGACGCGACCGCATGTCCTCTGCCATCCGACACATAGGCAAATCCCTGCTGCAGTTTTCGCAGAGGGGACAGGCCGTCCCATTTCTGGATTCTGGACTGCAGCTGGTGCTTTTTTTCTTTCATCACATCCCGGACCCGGCTGCTGAGCCGTTCCTGCAGAAAAGCCATACGGTTTTTTCTGTCCTCCAGGATCCGCTCTGAGAGAGAGGCGAGTCTGTCTTCCAGATCCGCTGCCCGCTGTCTCTTTTCCCGTATCTGGTTTTCGGGGCTCAAATGCCGCAGATGCCTGTCCCGCACAGCCAGACGTTCTCTTGTCTCATCGAGCCGCTTCCACATTTCCGTACGCAGACGGTTTCTGTCCGTCTCCAGACGGCCAAGCAGATCCCGTATATCACATACAGCCAGTTCTGCCGCTGCCGAAGGCGTCGGTGCCCGAAGATCTGCGACAAGATCCGCAATTGTAGTATCCGTTTCATGCCCGACCGCCGAGATCACCGGCGTCGAACAGGCAAAAATAGCTCTGGCAACAGCTTCCTCATTGAACGCCCAGAGATCCTCGATCGAACCTCCGCCCCGTCCGACGATCAGGCAGTCCAGCTTCATGGCATCAAGTGTCTCTATTCCCTGCACGATACTGGCCGCGGCACCTTCTCCCTGGACCAGGGCAGGATACAGGATCAGTTCCACATATGGATTCCGGCGATATGCGATATTCCGGATGTCCTGCACCGCTGCGCCGGTCGGCGCCGTCACAATCCCCAGCCGTTTCACGTAAAAGGGGATCGGCCGCTTGTATTCCTGTGCAAACATCCCTGTCTCTTCCAGTTCTGCTTTCAGAGCCAGAAACCGCTCATACAGAAGTCCTGCTCCCTGCAGCTCGATCTTTCTTGCGTATAACTGGTATCTTCCCTGCAGTATATACACATCAATCGAGCCGCTCACCACGACCTTGTCTCCTTCTTTCATCCGGAAGCCAAGTCCGCCGCGGTCACCGGCCCACATCACACAGGAGAGCGCTGCCGCTTCGTCTTTTAATGTAAAATAAATATGGCCGGAGCGATGATAGGTGAGATTGCTCACCTCACCGCTCACCGCCAGATGCTTCAGAAAATAATCCTGTGACACCAGACTGCGGATATAGCGGCTGACTTCTCCGACCGGAATACTGTTTTGTTTCACTCTGTTTTCTCCGGGCTTCTCTGCGGATCAGTCTGCCTGGCAATCTGTCCCAGTACCCCGTTCACAAAGGATGCCGTCTCGTCTCCTCCATACCGCTTGGCAATTTCAACTGCTTCGTTGATCGCTACGCCTGTCGGCACATCGTCATCATAGAGCAGTTCGTAGGCGGCAAGACGCAGAATACTCAGATCGACTTTTCCCATACGGCTTGTTTTCCAGCCCTTTGATACCTTGTTCAGGAGCTCGTCGATCTCAGGAATATGCGCGGTAATATCCTCCAGCGATTTCCGGATCATTTCCTCTTCGTCAGCAGATACTTTCCCGTCGGCCGGCACTTCTTCAAGACCACTGCGGATACTTTCCAGATATTCAGAAATCTGTTCAGGCATCTCATCTTTCCGGAACTGCTGCATATACAGCAGACGGAAGACGGTCTCCCGGCGTTCGCTGCGCCTCATTTCGTATTCAGTGCCACGTCGGCTACACTGACCTGCACTTCGTCCACGGTCAGTCCCGTCATGGTCTCCAATGTGCTCTTGACTTTTTTCTGGACCTTTCGGGTCGTCTCCGGAATACTGCTTCCGTATGTGACAGTGATGATCATACGGGCATTGATCCTGTCATTTTCGATACTGACCTGTACGGCTTTGGCTATCGCTCTCGCTCCGATACGCGCCGCCTTTTCTCTGGTGATACTGGTTCCGACCGCCGCCACGCCGTCGACATCTGTCGCCGCGATTGCTGCGATCGTTGCGATCACATCGTCTGTGATCTGTACAGTTCCAACTGTCTGGTCATCGAAAATCGTGTACGCGTTCTTTACCGCTTTGGTGTCACGCTTATTTTTTATAGGTTTCTGTGCCATGGACGCACCTCCTCCTGTTCACATCGATCAAGTGACATTATACCATAATACTGCCGCAGAAGCCATCTATCTTTCCGCAGGCGCCCTCCGCACGGCTGCCGTGTATACACTGTTATGCGTACATACGAATTGCTCCGCGCTTTGCGCTCTCGCAATTCTGCGGCCATTCGCATTCCCGCGCTGCTTTCGCACCGCTTCATGCTCTTGTCCGCATCACTTCGCGATATCCTGCGTTCCGTGAGCGAGCTCCCGGGTCGCAGGCTGCCGCGAAGTTTATGTACGCCCGAATTCTTCCAGTACGAGTCCGGGATTGCGGTCTTCGACCATGCCGACGCTCCAGGAATTTGCAAAAAGAAGCAGGGGTGCCCCTTTCATGTTGGCCACGATCTTCATATCGGATGTGCCGACGATCTTGTCTACGTCAACTTCTTCTTTATTGGCAATCCAGCGTATGTATTCATATGGCAGCATATCCAGACGGATATCGACATTGTATTCATTTTCAAGACGGAACTTCAATACATCAAACTGAAGTACTCCGACGACTCCGACTATGACTTCTTCCATGCCTCCGCGCAGCTGGCGGAAGATCTGGATCGCGCCTTCCTGAGCAATCTGTTCGATTCCCTTGACGAACTGTTTTCTCTTCATGGAATCCAGCAGAGTGACACGCGCGAAGTGCTCCGGCGCAAATGTCGGAATTCCTTCGAAATGGAAATGTCTCCCCGGCGAGCAGATCGTATCTCCGATGGAGAACAGTCCTGGATCAAATACACCGATAATATCGCCGGCATACGCCTCGGAAACGACATGCCTCTCCTCCGCCATCATCTGCTGCGGCTGCTGAAGGCGCATCCTGCGTTCACCCTGTACATGCAGAACTTCTTTATCAGCATCAAATTTTCCGGAACAGATACGCATGAACGCCACGCGGTCCCGATGATTCTTGTTCATATTTGCCTGGATCTTGAAAACGAAAGCAGAAAACTCAGGCTCCTCCGCATGGATCAGCCCCTCGTCCGACATACGCGGAAGCGGAGGTGTCGTCATCTGCAGGAAATGATGCAGAAACGTCTCCACGCCGAAGTTTGTGAGAGCCGATCCGAAGAATACCGGAGAAAGCTCGCCGCGGCTGACCCGTTCCTGATCGAACTCCGCAGAAGCGCCGTCCAGCAGCTCGATCTCCTCTTCCAGCTGTTCTTTCTGATCCTCTGTGATGATGTCCATAAGATGCGGATCATCCAGCCCGATCTCTTCCTCTATTCCTTCCTTCGTTCCCTTCAGCGTATCCCGGAAGGTCAGGATCTTCTGTGTGTTCCTGTCATATACGCCGCGGAAATTTTTTCCGGAACCGATCGGCCAGTTGACCGGACAGGTCGGGATCCCCAGCTCTTTTTCGATCTCATCTACCAGCTCGTACGTATCGCGCGCATCTCTGTCCAGCTTATTGATAAAAGTAAAGATCGGGATATGCCTCATGGCACAAACCTTGAACAGCTTCCGAGTCTGCGCCTCCACACCTTTGCCGCCGTCAATGACCATCACGGCTGAATCCGCCGCCATCAGTGTCCGGTATGTATCTTCTGAAAAGTCCTGATGTCCCGGAGTATCCAGTATGTTAATGCAGTATCCGTCAAAGGAAAACTGGAGCACTGAAGAAGTCACGGAAATACCGCGCTGCTTTTCGATCTCCATCCAGTCAGATACCGCATGACGGGCCGTCGCTTTCCCTTTGACGGAACCGGCAAGATTGATCGCCCCTCCGTAAAGCAGGAATTTTTCCGTGAGCGTCGTCTTTCCGGCATCCGGATGTGAAATGATCGCAAAGGTTCTTCTTTTTTCTATTTCTTTTGCAAAATCCGCCACGATATACTCTGCCAACTTTCTTTTTTCTGCAAAGGAACTGCCGCACCAGGCATCCTACATGCGTTCAGTGCGACAGTTTCTGTTACTGTTACTCACATTTTGTTTTATCAGCCTACACCATACAGATATTCATGCAGGCACCGGCTGTTCTCAGCCAGATCCGGCACCAGCACGGCCATACCACGGACATATTCCGAACTGTAGGTCCCGTCTACCGGCAGACGATAACTGGTCTCATTCAGGATCATATTATTCGTCTTGACCAGCGTAATATAATCCAGGATATCCTTCTGGGACATATCTGTAGTGAAATTCGGGAGAAGAGCACCGGAGAGACTGATGAGACTCTTAATGTCGCTGCCGATCAGTTTGTTGAAAGCTGTCGTCAGGACTCGTCTCTGCCGCTCCGTACGCTCATAATCAGAGTGTCCGACATAACGCACGCGGGAATAGGCCAGCGCCTGTTCCGGCGTCAGCGAATTCAGACCCGGCTTCAGATTCCATGTATAGGTTGATACGGAATCGTCATTGCTGCCGATACCCGGATTGGCATTCAGGTAATCGGCCTCCTCTTCCGTCAGTTCGATGTCCAGCGGTCCGATCGCCGACATGGATTTCAGGAAGCCGTCCAGATCGACTTCAATATTGCCGTCGATATGCACGCCGAAGTCTTCCTCGATAACCTGATCGAGCAGGGGCATACCCCCGAAAACATATGCTGCGTTGATACGGTTGTCATCATAACCCGGGATCGGCACATACATGTCACGCATCAGCGAACACATGGTTATGATGTTCGTCTTCTCATTGATACTGAATATGATCATCGTATCTGACCGCTGCCGTTCCTGGCCCACACGGGCATCCTGGCCGATCAGCAGCAGATTATACACGTTTTCGGTTTTTGTCTGCTCCGGTACGGATATTTCCGCCTTTTTCCATTCGATCTCTTCCGGCTTGATGGTATCCGGCTCCGCATGTTCATCCACTTCAAATGTCTGCTCACTCCGCGGGACTATGTTGGAAACCACCGTCTCCCGGTTGACCTGACTCATCCGGCCCTGTACAAACAGGAAAGCCGCGATCGCCAGCAGCACCAGGACCGCGATGATCATACCGATAACCGCACCCACTCTCTTTTTTTTCTTCTTCATCTTTCGTCCTCTCAGAACAATACATTAAATCACTTATACCCAAACACTCGACTTAGCATAGCAAATCTGTTGTCCCGCGTCAATTTCCAACTTCTGAAAAAAACAGAAAGTCGTTGGTTTTTTTTCATTTTTAAAGTATGCTTTAGGTAATTCCGCTATCTTTGAAGAAACACGGCGAACGGAAAATCCGGAATCCGATACGGATCACGGAAAAAAACAGGAGAATTCTTATGCGACTGCTGCTGGCTGAAGATGAACGCTCTCTCTCACGCGCACTTGTCAAAATTCTGGAACACAGCAACTACTCGGTAGATGCCGTATATGACGGCGAAGAGGCTCTGGATTATCTGGACGCCGGCAATTATGACGGTGTCATTCTGGATATCATGATGCCGAAGATAGACGGTCTCTCAGTCCTGCAGACGATCCGTAAAAAAGGAAACCGCATACCGGTGCTGCTTCTGACGGCCAAAGCAGAAATCGACGACCGTGTGAAGGGACTGGATCTGGGGGCAAATGATTACCTGACAAAGCCCTTTGCCCCGCCGGAGCTTCTGGCAAGGATCCGGGCTATGCTCCGTGTACAGAGTGAACAGCAGACAGATTCCTCTCTGCATGTGGGAAATATCACACTGGACACGACTTCATACGAATTATCCTCTCCCTCCGGCAGCTTCCGTCTTGCCAACAAAGAATATCAGATGATGGAACTGCTGATGCGCCATCCCCGCCAGGTCGTCTCGACCGAACAGTTCATGGACCGGATCTGGGGCTATGACAGTGAAGCGGAGATCAATGTCGTCTGGGTCTATATCTCTTATCTTCGCAAAAAACTGACTGCTCTCAAAGCGGATGTTTCTATCAAAGCCACCCGGAACGTCGGTTATTCTCTGGAGGTTCAGGCATGATCCGCACACTGCGTTTTCGCTTTATCCGTCTGGCCATGCTCTCTGTCGCACTGGTTCTTTTCCTGATCATAGGCACCATCAATGTGCTGAATTACCGCAATGTAGTTCGGGATGCCGATATGATCCTCGGCATTCTGACAGATAACGGCGGCCATTTCCCGGGTGCCGGGAGGGAAAACAGAATTCCCCCGCATGACATGCCTTCCCCGGAACAGGATGACTTTATCCCGGCTGTTCCCTATGACGCCCCCGATCCGGAATATGAAGAAGAAACCGACACTACCTGGGCACAGGAGATGGAGGCCTGGAACAATGCAGAAGACGAAAGACCTTTCGGGCGGAAAGGCAGTCTTTCGGAAGAAACTCCGTTTGAATCCCGGTATTTTTCTGTCACCCTGAATGAAGACAACAGCATTGATACTTATGACTTTACCAGCATCGCCGCTGTAGAAGAAGCAGATCTGGAAGAACTCTCCCAGACTGTTCTGAAGTCCTCCCATCAGAAAGGCTTCTGGAGGCAGTACCGATATGTCACCTGGGAGGAAGACGGTAAGACGACGCTTCTCTTTCTGGACTGTGGACGCAGCCTGGAAAATGCCCAGACATTCCTTCTTTTCAGTATACTCGTTTCCCTGCTCGGTCTGGCCGGAGTACTGCTGCTTGTAGTCCTTCTTTCCGGACGTGTGATCCGCCCTGTCCAGGAAAGCTACGAAAAGCAGAAACAATTCATTACAGACGCCGGACACGAACTGAAGACACCGCTGACGATCATTGACGCCGACATCTCTGTAGCTGAAATGGAAGGCGGTCCCAGCGAATGGCTGGACGATGTCAAAATCCAGACGAAAAGGCTGGCCGGCCTGACAAATGATCTGATCTATCTCTCCCGCATGGATGAAGGCCAGGCGGATATGCAGATGATCGACTTTCCGCTGTCTGATGTAGTCGCAGATACAGTCCAGTCCTTCCGTGCACGTGCCCAGCTTGAACAAAAAACGCTTTCCGCTTCCATTGAGCCGATGATCAGCTGCGAAGGCGATGAAAAATCTCTCACAAAGCTTATCACGATCTTACTGGACAATGCCGTAAAATACACAAGCGAAAAGGGAGACATCTCCGTCTCCCTTCACAAAAAATCCAAAAACATTGAGCTTATCGTACAAAATGACGTTGAATCGGTCGACCCTGCTTCACTTCCGCATTTCTTCGACAGATTCTACAGAGCAGATTCTTCACGCAATTCCTCAAGCGGAGGATATGGCATCGGCCTTTCGATCGCCCAGGCGATCGTCACTGCTCATAAAGGCCGGATCACTGCTTCGGCTCCGTCAGAGACCTCCCTCAGGATCACTGTACTGCTTCCCTGCTGACAGTTACAGTTCCGAATAACCGTTCAATTCGATATGCAGCAGTTCGATCTCGCGCTGTGTCTTCTGGACCGTCTCATCCAGTTCCGCAATCGTTCTGCAAAGCTGAAGCGCCTCTTCAGGCACACCTTTCAGAAATCCTTTTGTCAGTGCTTCCGGCATTACGAATTTCTTGACACCGGCCCTCTCGAAGGTAACCGTCAGATACTTGTCTTCCTGGGCCGTGACTGTACCGGAACCATATCTCAGATGTGTGATCTCTGTTCCTTCCAGCTGCGGAAAAGACAACTTTTCACGTTCCTTTACTGCTTTTGTACACTGTCTGCTCAGAGACCGGATCTGATTCCGGATCTTTTTTTCTTCCTGATCGTACTCCTCGTCCCCGGATTCGGCGTGCTTTCCGTTTATGGCTGCAAACAGTTCCTCTTCATACAGCTGATAATTTTTGGCACAGTAGATCAGATCATATACCAGAAGATGTCTGTCTCCGTCCACTTCCGTGATGGAGCTGTCATCCAGATTATCTGCCTCTGCCTCAAGAGCCTCATCAACAAGCTGAAGCAGATCGCTCTGCTGCAGCAGTTCGGCTGCCACATTATCGCAGAGATGATAGTACTCCGGAAGATTAAGAACATCCTTCCGGAAAATCTCATCCTTCACGCCGAGATACTCCGCAAAAGCCTTGCACTCGCTTTCCTTATACATATAGTTGTCATCCGGATCCGAGAGCGTCAGATACAGAAGTGCCGATCCGGTATCCTGGTGGTATTTCCATTTATCCGAAGACACCCGCTGCAGGATCGCATTCATCCCGCTGACAAAATTTTCTACCCGTTTCTGTCTCGCTTTCAGATCACTGCTGTCATTTTCCAGTAGTTTGCGAAATGCCTCGCGGACTTCTTCCATCGTTTCCGCGTTCTGCTTGCATAGGTACAGGACACCTGCTATCGGCTGGAAAGAAGGCACGTCGATCTGATTTCCGGAATCTTCAAAGACGACTTTGAACATTTCTCCGAACTGTTCCGCGTCAAGATCCCAGTATTTCTGGAAATGACTGACCGCGGCCCATTTATACGTCTCGCGATGCTCCGCATTATTAAATGTCTCAAATTTTTCCGTATAGCTGTCAAACAATTGCTGCAAACGTATCAGATCCATGAAGCCCTCCTGTGCTCATAAAAAAGTACTGCTCACTTCAGATCCTGTTTTTACCGGATGCCACTAAAAAGACGGACAATATTCTGCCCGCCTTACTATATGACAGATATATATGCCCTGTCAACCTGTTCTGAAATGCAGAATACATTCATCCGGTTATTCCACACTTTTTAGCGCTTCCACCGGATCGATCCGGTTCAGTGTGCGGCCGGTAATGACATTGACGATCAATGAAAACCCCAGAGCCAGTGCGGCAGAGATGACATAGCTGACCGGATGCAGGGACACGGCCAGATAGATCGAGGGAAGATTCAGAATTGACGTAAGTGTCTGTGCAAAGGCATAGCCGACCGGAATACCTGCCGCGACACCGATCACCGTCAGGATCACGGTCTCTTTATGAATATACATGTGCACCTCGCGGTCGTAAAATCCGAGCACCTTGATCGTGGCAAGCTCCCGCTCCCGCTCGGAAATATTAGTCGTGGCCAATGTAAACAGCACAACAAAGGCAAGTGCGGCCGACATGATGATAACAACATAGACCACCATACTGATCAGCGCAAACGATGTATCAAAATTCTTAAGCAGATCCTGTCTGCTGACACAAGTCAGGATTTCTTCCCTTTCCTCAAGATCGCCGCAGAAAGCAGTATGATCCGTGAGATCTTCCCTGAAACAGGCCAGCACGGCATTTGGTTCATAAACATCGAAATATTCTTCATATGTACCGGCCGTCATATAGATATAATTGCCAAGATAGTTTCTGACCAGAGCCGTAATCGTAAGATCTGCTCTTTCCAAGTTCGGCAGCTGTGCACGGAAACTGTCTCCTGCATCCATCTGCAGCACATTGCCGGCATTCTGTGTGACAAATACTTCTCCATCCTGAAGTACACGGTTTTCTCCCCCGACAGTCTCTGTCGTAATATACGCGGTCAGATCCCCGCCCTCCGGAACCACGATCAGCTGCGCGTCCAGTTCCTTCCCGTCCGTACTCTTCAGTACGGCCGACGTGATCACCGCCTCCGTATAAGAAGCGATCTCATCGCTTTTCATTATTCTGACAAGTACATCCTGCTTCTCCGGTTCCGCCACAGCCATCAGATCATAGTGAGATGTCTGATCATACTGCCGGGGCATCAGATCGTGAACCGAATCGTTGATGGCAAATCCAAACAGCAGCAGCGCCGTACATCCGGCTATCCCGGCAATCGTCATCAGCATACGGCCTTTATAACGGAACAGATTTCGTGCCGTGATCTTATTCAGAAAAGACATGCGTTTCCATACTGCAGGAATTCTCTCCAGAAAAACACGCATGCCCGGTTTCGGTGCACGCGGACGCATCAGCGCCGCAGGCATATGCTGTAATTCCTTCCGGCACGCCATCCATGCCGCTGCCATCACACCGCCGGCAAAAAGCACGATCCCCGTGATCCCATATCCCGGTATAAAGGAAAATCTGTATTCCGGGAGCAGATACATGGTGGAAAAAATAGAGAAAATGAACCACGGCAGACCCAGAAATGCCGCAAAAGAACCAATCACGCTTCCGGTACCGGCCGCAGCGCCTGTATAGACCAGATATTTCTGCCGGATCTCACGGTCTGTAAAGCCAAGTGCTTTATAGGTTCCGATCAGGCTTCTGTCCTCCTCGACCATGCGCGCGATCGTCGTCAGGCTGATCAGGATCGCGACGATAAAGAATACGATTGGAAAAACAGTCGCGATGGCCTCGATCGAGTCTGCATCACTCCCGATATTGGCATACCCGCCCAGAGACGTGCGGTCCTGCACATACCAGTCTGCCATATCGATGTCTTCTACCTTCATCCGGGCTTCTGCGATCTCTTCCTGAGCCTTTACCTCTCCTGTGCGGTACTCTTCCCAGCCTTCGGCCAGTTCTTCTCTTCCCTCACGTTTTCCTTTCTCGTACTCGGCCCGTCCTTCTTTCAGTTCTTCCTCGCTGTCTTCGAGTTTTTTTCTGTTCTCTTCCAGTTCCGCGCGCCCGGCATCGATCTGCTGACGGCCGTATGCCGACTGCTGGGCAAATTCCGCCTCTCCCTTCTGCAGCTGTGCGAAACCTTCATCTATTTCCCCGCGCGCTGTCTGCAGGGCTTCCTTCTGCTGTTTGATACCGGCTTCCTGTGACTCTATTTCTGCCCTGGCCGCCGCGAACTGTTCCTGTGCCGCTTTCTCCTGTGCATCCAACTCTGCCTGTTTTTCTTCCAGCGATGCTGACTGTGCATTCAGTTCTTCCTTTTGGACAAGCAGTGCTGTTTCCTGTTCTGTCAGCTGTGCCAGCTGCTGATCCAGCGCTTCCTTCTGAACCTGCAGCTGATCCACCTGCTGCTGCGCCGCGGCGATCGCCGCTGTCATCTGCTCATCAGGTACAGCGGGCTGAACGTCCGGAACTGCTGTCTGTCCGTCAGAAGCTGCCGGCGCTCCTTCCTGAGGCGCTTCCTGTTCATCTGGAACCGTATATTGCTCAGCCGGTGCCGGCACCGCCTGTGCCGCCGCCTCCTGAATCTGCCGCAGTGCAGCTTCCGCCTGATCCAGTCCGGCAGACACTTCTGCAGCTGCGGCTTCCGCCTCCGCACGGGCCGCCGCGATCTGTTCCAGACCCGCCCCGATTTCAGCCAGCCCTGCCTCGATCTGGCTACGTCCCGCGGCGATTTCTTCCCTGCCTCCGCTGATCTGTGCCATGACCGCCTGCTCCTGCTCGTCCAGCTCTGTCCGTCCGGAGGCAATTTTTTCTTCTGCCTCCTGCAGCTGAGGCAATGCTTCCGTTTCTTTCTGTTTCAGCTCTGCGTCAGCATTCTCCAGCTGCTGCCGTGTTCCGGCAAGCTGCTGCTGAGCAGAAGCCATCTGTATGGATGCTTCCTGCTCTTTCTGATTCAGCACAGCCTCGCCTTCTTCCAGCTGTTTTTTTCCGGCTTCCAGCTGTTCTTCGCCGTCCTGAAGTTCCTCCTCTGCTTCTTTCAGTTTTTCCTTCAGTGTCTGCTCGCCTTCTTCCAGTTCTTTTCTGGCATCGGCAAGTTCTTCCCGGACATCCTCCTCTGCCTCATCAATTTTTTCCATTGCCTCTGAAGTGATCTCTGCATGGCGTGCTTTTTCGCGGTCTTCCATTATTTGTTCTTCTATAAATGTTTTCACTTCGGCAACCCGGGATGTATAGGTATTCTCATAGCATAACTCATTCTCCGTTCCGGCAAGCCGCAGATAAATGACCGCAAAAAGCTCGCTGTCAAAAGCCTCCGGCAGGACATATATCGTGTCGCGGTTTGTAGATGCACTCCGGTAGGACACCGCCCCTGATGCCGTGTTATTCACCTCAAGTGCATCTGTCACTGCACCGACAATATGAAATTCTGAATACAGAAGGGCCGACTCATCCTCCTCAAAATCCAGTCCGGCTTCCGGCTTTTCTTCAGATCCTCCGTTTTCTTCTGTCACACGCACCCGGAACACATCGCCCACGGCAGCCCCGCTGTCATCCAGGAATTTCTGCGTCACGACAGCCTCATCCGCCTGCTCCGGCATACGCCCGTCCAGAAGATACGGCAGATTAAACCCGCTGCTCAGTCCGCGGAGTGTTACGGGGACCGTACTGTCTCCCACACGCACATCCGCCGTCTCCTGCCAGACCCCCTCTGCCTCCTCCACATCCTGCACCGCAGAAAGCACTTTCACATCCTCTTCCGTCAGGCCCAGAGTAGACATGATCTGCAGATCAAACAGTTTCTGTGAATCAAAAAAACGATCCCCGGAACGCCGCAGATCTTCACAGGCTGCTTCCAGCCCGGAGAACATGGCAACGCCCAGGATCGTAATGACCGCTATGGCAAGAAAACGCCGGAGATTGCCCCGGATCGTTCTGACTATATCTTTGCTGTAAATATGTTTCTGCCTCTTCATCACTCACCACTCGATCTCTGCGATCGGGGCCGGATGCAGGCTGCATTCCATACCTGTCACCTTCCCGCTGCGGAAACGGATCACCCTGTCAGCCATCGGTGCCAGCGCCGTATTGTGCGTGATGATCAGCACGGTCATCCCGTCGCGGCGGCTCGTATCCTGCAGCAGCTGCAGAATCTGTTTGCCGGTCTGATAATCCAGAGCACCGGTCGGTTCATCACACAGCAGCAGCTTTGGATTCTTGGCCAGCGCCCTTGCGATCGAAACCCGCTGCTGTTCTCCGCCGGAGAGCTGCGCCGGAAAATGATCCATGCGTGCTTCCAGACCGACACCGGCCAGCACCTCCCGGGCATCGAGCGCATGCGGACACAGCTGGGCCGCGATCTCAACATTTTCCAGTGCCGTCAGATTAGGGATCAGGTTATAAAACTGAAAAACAAAACCGATATCTGTCCGCCGGTATCGGATCAGATCTTTTTTACCGAGCGATGTGATCTCCCGGCCGTCGACCATAATACGCCCGGATGTAGCAGTGTCCATACCGCCCAGAATATTGAGCGCCGTCGTTTTACCGGCTCCGGACGCACCGAGAATAACGGCCAGTTCGCCTTCCTCCACCTCAAAGCCGGCATCGTCCAGCGCCAGGACCGATGTTTCTCCCGTGCGGTATTCCTTACTTATGTGTGAAAACTCTATATAAGCCATCTAAGCGCAATCATCATCCCACGTATATATTGTCAACAGTCGGTCAAGCCATTTTCATTATGCTGTTCCGGATCAGCTGACGGAACAGGGGACCTGCCGCATCAGCAGCTTCCTGCACTTCCCTGTGTGACAGAGGTCTGTCCGAAATGCCCGCCGCCGGATTGCAGATACAGGATACGCCGCAGACACGCATACCCGCATGCACCGCTGCAATAGCCTCGACCGTCGTACTCATACCTACGGCGTCTGCGCCCAGGATCCTGAACATCCGGATCTCCGCCGGCGATTCATACTGCGGTCCGGATGCCTGAAGATACACACCTTCATACAGTGTGATCCCGGATTCCTTCGCCGTGCTGCGCAGGATCTCCTGCAGTTCCGGATCGTAAATATAACTCATGTCCGGAAATCTGGTCCCGAACGTTTCCGCATTCGGCCCGATCAGCGGCGACGGTACAAATGACGAGATCTGATCTGTCATCATCATCAGTGCCCCGGCTCCCCACTCTTTGTGGAGACCGCCGGACGCATTGGAAAGAACAAGGATCTCAGCCCCCATCTTTTTCATCAGGCGAACAGGAAGCACGACGTCTTCCATGGAGTATCCCTCATAGTAGTGCACACGCCCCTGCATCAGCACGACCGGAATATCTCCTATCCGGCCAAATACAAATCTGCCCTGATGTCCCTGTACAGTCGAGACCGGAAAATCAGGGATCTCCTCATATCGGATCACCGCCTCCTGTCCGATCTCATCTGCCAGTCCGCCCAGACCGGATCCCAGAACAACGGCGATCCTGGGCACGAACGGGATCCTGTCCCGTATAGCCTCCAGACACTGTCCGACACGTATTTCCGCTTTTGTTTTTTCCATAAACGCTATCCCTTCTGCACAATGCACAGACCCATCACGGTAATCCCGCTCTTCAGCGCAGTTCTTTTGATTTTTTTGCAAAAATGATCAGATCGACAACGGCGACCGCCGCCACGACCAGTCCCATCATCTCGTGATGCACGAAGAGGCTTATGATCTCGACAATTGCCAGCGGCACCATAAAATATCCGATCATGCGTTCATAGATCTGCTGGTCTTCCTTCGAGCGTTTCTTCTGCATCTCATTCTTTCCGCCGAACATTTCCAGCACACCCTTGCCTTTTCCCATGAGAAAAACGACTGCCAGAGCGCTGAAAATAATTGCCAGCAATACATCGATAGTTCCTCCGAACATAGTCCTTTCTTACCTCCTGTTTCTATATTTCACCGGCCGTACCGGTTCTTTTTTCGCTGCTTCTTTTCATGATCAGGGCATCTTCCCTGGGCTTATCATAATATCCTTTCCGCCTTCCGACTTCGGCAAATCCTGCCGCCCGGTACAGGCACAGTGCCGGTATGTTGTGCTCACGCACCTCCAGGAACAGATCTCTGACACCTGCTGCCATTGTCTCACGGATCAACTGCTTCAGCAAGTCCGCCGCGATCCCCCGCCTCTTACATGAATTCAGGACCGCAATATTCGTTACATCTCCTTCGTCCATTGCCATGACAGCACCGGCATATCCGAGGATCTTCTGTTCCTTCCCGATTCCGGCCGGTCCATCCGCTGTTTTTTCAGCAACCAGAAACACAGCTTCCGGCCGTACCATCATATTCCGAAAACTCTTCGGGCTCCAGGGAATGGAAAAGTTCTCCTCCTCGATCACCATGACCTGCGGCAGATCCTCTTCCCGCATCCTTCTGATCCTGCATCGATTCCCGCATGCCGGTCCTGTCGTTTTCTGTTCTTTCTCTGTCCCGCTTTCCATGGTCATTACTTTCTGTTGTTCCGACTTCTTTCCCGACTCATTTCCGAAACTCAGGATTTCTTCTCCCGTAATTCCCTCTCTCTTCGTTCGCGCTCGGCCTGCGAGAGCCGCAGATATTCCGGTACATGTCCGGCTGCCGATACGGTTTTCCCTTCTGCCAGATACTGCATGGCGAGAAATCCTACCGCACCTGCCCTCTGCCGGTTCAGATGTGCCGGCGCGATCCGGTACGGGATCCGAAGTAATTCTTTCAGGCGCTCCTGATACACAGGAACGCCGTCTCCCAGCAGAATCGCCTTTTCTCCTCTGTCATTCAAAATCGCTGCCAGTTCCGTCACAGGCGCCGGCCACTGGCTGCGGATCACCCGAAGCCGTCCTTCCGCAAACCTGTAAATTCCCGTATAGACCTGCTCGCGCCGCGCATCCATCATCGGCACGATGAGACTGTCCGTCACTTCACAGAGGTTGCAGGCCAGCGCATCCACGGTGGGAACCGGCACCAGCGGTTTGTCCAGTGCCAGACCAAATCCCTTCGCAGTCGCCGAACCGATCCGCAGCCCGGTAAAAGATCCGGGACCTCCTGCCAGAGCAATGGCGTCTATCTCCGCGATATCCATGTTCAGCATACGCATGATCTCGTCGATCATGGGAAGCAGTGTCTGTGAATGTGTTTTTTTGTGATTGACGGTATATTCCGCCAGCAGTGTATCATCATCCAGGACCGCCGCCGTGGCAACGAGCCCGGAACTGTCCAGAGCCAGTACCTTCATGTCATCTTCTCCTGATAGTGATCTCTCCCGGCCGGCCTACTCCAGGCCTTCAATTTCAATGCGGCGGACATCCTGCCCCTTTTCAGGCATCTTACAGATCCGTATACAGATCGTCTGCTCCGGCAGCAGTTCCCGGATCTGCCCTGCCCACTCGATCAGACAGATACCGGAGCCGAAGAAGTATTCCTCGTATCCGATCTCCTCGAGTTCTTCCGGTTCTTCGATCCGGTATACATCAAAATGATACAGCGGGATCTTTCCCGTTGTATATTCCTGCACGATCGTAAAGGTCGGGCTGTTCACCAGTTCCCTTACTTCCAGTCCTGCAGCAAAACCCTGGCAGAAAACTGTCTTGCCGGCGCCCAGGTCACCGTCGAGCGCATAGATCTGCCCAGGAACAGCCTGTTTTCCAATCTGTTCCGCTAATAAAAATGTCTCTTCTGCGCTGCCTGTCTCTTTTACCATGTGATATTTATCCCGTCAGAAATCGTTTCAGATTACACTGATAACATCATACCATGATTCAAAAATAATTGGAACCACAGCGAAATCCAAGTACGGAGGAAATGATCCTGAAAACGCAAAAAAGACCGTACAGCTTTCGGCTGTACGGTCCGCCGTTTCTATTCTCTTTCTGTTATATTTTACTCTTCCGCTGCAGGAGCTGTCTCGCCTTCCAGAGCAGCAACGGCTGTATCGATGAGATCCTGTGAACCATACTCCATTGTGGTCGCCGCGATCATGATGAACTGATTCGTTCCCTCTTTCGCCAGAATAAACAGCTGTCCGTCTGTCAGATTCATACCTGTTACCAAAAGGCCGTCGGCAAGGTTTACGTTTTCATCTACGACCGGTTCGTCAGTGGCTCCGAAAACTGCCTTATAGAGAGTATTGAACTCTTTTGCCGCATTCTCCTTCGTAAAGGGTTCACGATAAAGTCCATCCGCAACATTCTGCATGACACTTTCATCATCGTGGACATATACATGCGTAAAGACTATATCTTCTTCGTTGATCTCTGCTTCGACCTTCAAAGCGGGGTCGGCATCAAATGTGAAGTTGGTCAATTCTACATGATTTCCTTCAATATTGAAACTGGCGCTTCCTTTGTCGTCAGTGGAAACTTCATAATTTCCTTCCGTAACTCCATTGACCGTTTTATATGCTGCAGCACTCACTGTCTTCGTGCATCCTGCCATTGTGAACACCATAACTGCCGCCAGAGCCATACCTGCCATCGTTGCCATAACCTGATTTCTTTTCATTTTGTCTTCCTCCTTATTGTCTGAAAAAGTTTTTTTTTATTTTTTATTACTGCATTCAGTAATTACTTACGGACACTGCCGGCAACATCCACGCTTTCCAGAAATTTTTTTTCATTATTTTTTTCGCTGTTCTTTTTCGCTGTTTTTTCCATATAGATTTTCAGCATTTCTTCCACTGCCGTTTTTGTCCCCGCCACAATTGAACAGGGTCTGTCCAGTACAAACGGCGAGCCGTCGGGCTGACACACCATACCGCCGGCTTCCTTAATAATAGCTGAAGCCGCGGCAAAATCATATGGCTGAAGAAGAAACTCAAAAAACCCGACATGACTCCCGCTGGCGACCCGGCTCAGATCCAGGGCTGCTGACCCGCCGTTCCGGACAGATAAGGATCTGAGAAACAGTTCCTGAACAATATCAAACAGCAGATCTACCTCCTGGTCATTATATCTGGCGCATCCGAAAGCAACAATCCCATCCGCAAGACTTCCGTCTTCTATCTTCAGCCTTTTTCCGTTCAGGAAGGCACCCTGCCCTTTCACCGCGCTGTACATCCGGTCCGAATAAGGATTATACACCCATCCCGCAAGCAGAGATCCATTATCAGCAAGTCCGACACTCACACAGCTGAACTGATAATCGAACATAAAGTTCGTCGTGCCGTCAATCGGATCAATGAAGAAGGTATACCCGGTTCCGACACTGTGCTTATTTCCTTCCGTATCTTCTTCCCCATAGAATGATGCGTCCGGAACAACCTCAGACAGCTTTTTGATCAGAAAAGCCTGTATACGGACGTCATAATCCGTAACAAAATTAGCCGCTCCGTCTTTCTCATGGATATCCGACTGCTCCAGCTTTGCTGAGCGGATGATCTGACCCGCTTCCCGCACTATCCTTTCGATCTCTTTCATATTCATATCATTCTGCAGATACCTTTCTTATTTTACGCTCTCTTGAACAACATCTCTGTATCTTTATTCGCGCTGTGCCAGGCAATGGTCCCGTCTTCTTTCAGACTGAGATATCCCACTGCATCGTTTCCAAGTTCTTCTTCCTTTTCACCCTTGATCAGCGTCACCCCGCCGTCCCAGTAATAAAGGGCTCCCGTACTGAATTCGTACTGGCCGTAAACGGCAGACTTGATCGTGCTTCCGTCCTCCTGATCCACCTGGATGACCGTCTCATAGACACTGCCTTCTTTCGGATTATGGATCTCCATCCTTGCTCCGTCTGCCACCCATTTCCCTTCCAGATCCGGATATTTCAGCTCCGGAGCCGTATTCGGATCGATGAAAACCGGATCCCATCCATAGTCCTCATAGGCCGCGATCTCGATCCCGGTATCCTCGCTGTACCAGCGGATCGTATTCAGGATCATTTCTTTGTCTGTCTTTTCATCGTTGGACTGTCGGAATGCCTCCATCAGCTTATCATCCACCCCGAAGATCTTCTCAATGGACGGCCCGTTTTCGGTTCCGCTTTCCACCAGATCCATGGAGATTCCGACAAAACCGCCGCTGCCGTCCTTTTTCATGTGGATCATTCCCGGAAAGCTTCCGCCATTGCGCATCATCAGCGTAGTGCCGTGTTTTGCATAGTTATAAACCTTGAAATTGCCCCAGACTTTGATGTCTTCAGGATTTGAATCGTCCACTCTGAGGATGTTCACAACCGGAAGCATGATATCAGATGCCTCAAACTCAACCCCGCATTTTTCCATGATATACTGACAGGCCGGTGCATAATACGGATCGTCGGTCTTATGGGTGTAGACCGGATATATATATTCTGTCTTCGTCTCTTCCTCCGGAACGACCGCATCTGCCGCCTCGGCTGTCTCTCCGTTAGTGGCTTTCTCTCCTGCTGCACTCACACTCTTTGCGCACCCGGTCATAGTGAACATCAAAGCCGCCGCCAGCGTCATCGCTGCAGCCATCTTAATAACATTATTTCTTTTCATTTTCCTCTCCTCATCACTAATGTATTGTAATCCGGCAGTTTTTCTGCACATGGTCATTTTATTTTTATGATCCTGTTCAGTGGGATCCGTTCTCCCGACATAAGTATCAGGTACTGTTCCATGCGGTCGATCTTCCTGACTGATCCGGTGACTGTCCTGTACTCCCCTCCGGATTTTTTCTCATCCGGCTGGAACCAGGTGACTGTAATCTCCGGGTGCTGCGGCAGATCTGCTTCCAGTTTTATCAGCTTCTCATTCAAAACAGTGATCTCGCTTTCATCCAGAAATACCTCTTCTTCCGTCAGCCTCGCTGTTTCTTCGATTGCGGCGTCATAACCGGTCAGCGCCGCAAACGGTGCAAACTGGGCGGCACGATTCAGCAGCGGCATCGGCGGATGGGTCTTCGAGACGTGATGCGGCAGACCGATAATGTCTGCATACAGTTCTTCCGCCGGCGTATTTCCATTAAAATGATCCATATCTTTGTCTCCCGCCGGTCTGTTCAGGCCTTGTGCCCTCCGATCTGTTTGTTTCTTTCCCGGCCGGTCGCGCCATCACGCAGATTCAGGCCTTTCAGCAGTGCATCATTTCCATAGCGATTCCGGATCGACAGCATCGCGTTCTGCAGCTGTCTTTCTTTATTTCGTTTTTCCGTCTGCTCCTTCTGTTCCTTCTGCAGAGCCGCATAATCCGTGAACAGATCCATCTGCTCATAGTTTTCGCTTTTCACATCCTCTTCACGGATCACATGATTGACAGCGATCGTGATCCTCCGGACCAGAAGATCCGGGTGGACTATGCGGTCATAAATACCCAGAACAGCTTCTGCGATCTCTTTTCCGGAAGATGTCGGTTTTCCCAGATTTTCCGTGCCGTGTGCATGTTTCGGAACGCTCCTGCCATACCAGTCTTTTGTGACCGGTCCTTGATACTTTTTCCGGATCTCCGGATCTGCCAGGCTTTCTCTGTCATAATTGACCGTGAGGACAACCTGATCCGCGGCCAGTTTTCCGGCAACAAGATCCAGAGCCACAGCTTCCGCCATTTCCTGCACAACAATGCGTGCTTTCGGAACTTCATAAGGACACATCAGGACCTGTCCGGAAGAAAGCGAATTATTTTCCGGCCTGTATTGCTTTATCAGATCTATCGTGCAAGGCTCCCATCCCCAGGCATGATCGATCAGCAGTTCCGCATTGACACCGAACATCTGATACAGCAGATCTTCATTATACAGCTCTGTCTCTTTTCCGACAGAGCAGCGGGCAATGTCGCCCATGGTATACAGTCCCCGTTCTTCCAGCTTTTTCGCATATCCCCTTCCGACACGCCAGAAATCCGTCAGCGGCCGATGATCCCACAGCTGCTTCCGGTAACTCATCTCATCCAGCCCGGCGATCCGCACACCATCGGCATCTGCCTCTACACGTTTCGCGACGATATCCATGGCGACCTTGGCCAGGTACAGGTTCGTACCGATTCCTGCTGCTGCCGTGATACCGGTTTCCCGCAGCACATCCCGGATCATGGTGCCCGCCAGTTCGTGCGGTGTCATCCCGTAAGTATGCAGGTACTCCGTCGCATCTATGAATACTTCATCAATGGAATACACGTGAATGTCTTCCGGCGCAATATACTTCAGGTAAATATTGTATATGCGGGTGCTGTATTCCATGTAGAGAGCCATTCGCGGAACAGCTGCGACATACGCCAGTTCCAGGGAAGGATCCGCGAGCTCCGCGGCATTTTCTGATTTCCCCGCAAAGCGATGTCCGGGCGCCCTCTGAAGCCGTTCCCGGTTGATCTCTTTTACTTTCTGAACCACTTCAAAAAGGCGGGCTCTTCCCGGAATACCATACGCTTTCAGCGCCGGCGACACCGCCAGACATATCGTCTTTTCTGTGCGCGAAACATCCGCCACGACCAGATTGGCTGTGAGCGGATCCAGCCCGCGCTCCCGGCATTCCACCGAAGCGTAGAACGATTTCAGATCTATGGCGATATAGCTGCGTTCCATTTATGAGAACTGCTCACCCTCATAACTGATAAGCTGAAATCTGTCAAACCAGTCCGGATGCTCTTCCTTCAAAGACTCGCGGTATTTTCTGCACAGCGCATAATCTTTCCAGAAATGCATCGGATAAATACGGTCTGCATCCAGTATCTCCATGCAGTAATCCATGCACAGCCTGAAAGCATCCTCCTGGCGGGGATCCAGCGGAATACAGGCAGCGTCGAAATGTATCCCTTTCAGACGGTCGACTTCCCGCTTAAAATTCCGGGCACGATCCAGATTGCGTTCATCCGGATCACCGTTCCAGTGCCACCAGTTTAGATCTCCTGCGTGGTAGACCGCATTCTTTTTCATTCGAACCGGAAAGGCAACTCCCTCATCCGTGGACAGCAGAGGATCACAGGTGAAATCATCTGTCCGGATCGTCTGCCCCGGAAAAGCCCAGATAACCGGAAGATCTGACAGCTGTTTTTCTTCGGCAGCCATTTTTTCAAAAGGCTCCTTAATGTCAAATCCCAGAATAAAACTCTCTGCCCGTCTGAGCTGCCGGTCCGTGAAAATCCCCGGATCCCAGTGATCCCTGTGCGCATGGCTGGCAAACACATATAGTTTTTTCTCTTTTGAAAGTGCAGGCAATTCTCCGCGGATATAATCAAAAATGTAATACGCAGAATCCGTATCGAACAGAAATCCGCTGTGTCCAAGATAGGTAATCTTCATACGTATTCTCCCCAGTGCTCACAAATGATGACCATCAGCAGTATCTGTCATCGTATGCGGTCACTTCCTTTGCCGTCTCATAGAAAGCCAGCATGTTTTCCAGACTCGTGTCCGACTGCAGATGATGAGCCGGAGACAGAATGTATCCTCCATGCGCTCCGAGATATTTCTTGTAATCCCGTACGGTCTGTATGATCTCTTCTTTTGTTCCGAACGGCATCAGTTTCTGCACATCAATGGCTCCGAAAAGCGTGAGGCGTTTCCCAAAACGCCTCTTGACCATATAGGGATCCATGGCAAGCGGCTGGATCGGATTGATCACATCCAGCCCGATGTCTGCCAGTTCATCCAGCACGTCCACACAGTTTCCGCAGGAATGATAGGCAATAACAATGTCCTTTCTGGCTTCCCGGAATGCCGCAAAGATCTGTGCATAGCGTTCCTTCAGGTACCGACGCCAGTTTTCAGGTGAGATCAGCATCCCCCGCTGCGTGGCTATGTCGTCACCGAGCCAGACCATATCCACGCCGGCTTCGATCATATGCAGTCCCGCACGCATGGGAAACTGCATGATCTTATCGAACAGTTCATCGATATACTCTTCGTTGTCTTCCATATCGATCAGTGTATCTTCCAGCCCATGCAGATACCACGCTGTCTCGAAAATGGAACACTGGCAGGAGCCAACGATATATTTTTCCTTCCCGTAACGCTTCACGGCATCATATACATGTGCATACAGAGAAGGATCATCCGGATCGGGTATGCGGTAAGCACGCAGCTTTTCGCCCCCGTCATCATCACGGAGAGCTCCGCCGATGATCTCCGTGTAGGCACCGGTATAATTCTGGGTATTCTTCCACACAACTCCGAAAGGGCAGGTATATTCCGGCGCTTCACTCATATAGTAGCTGTTTTCGATCCCTACCGTAGTCTTGATGAGATCATTGCCCATCAGATACCCCAGATCTACTTCCTCGTGACCGAACTCTTTTCGCAGTACCGCTGATGCCTCAGGCGTAAATGTGGCCGAAACAGGAGGCCTGTCCGGCTCCTCATGAGCTATCGCCATACAGGTTCTTTCTCTGGAATTCATCACGCAGCTCCCTTCTTCATTACTTTACAGGTTTTACGGAAATCCGTCATCGCAGGTCTGTAACGATCTGCAGGGAAGAAACCTAAAGCAGACTCAGGTGTTTCATAATGAAGATAAAGATCGTCAGGGTCACGGAAGTAAGCAGTGTCGTCAGCATAACTGTCCCCGCAGATACCTCGCCCTCACATCCCTGCTGTTTCGCCATGACATAGCCGGCCACCGTTGTGGCGGAACCGGTCATGATCAGGATAGCCATCAGTTTTTCGCCGCGGTATCCCATGCGGACTGCCAGCGGCAGAAACAGCGCGGGGAATATCACAAGCTTAAGTCCGGAAGCAGCCAGGATTTCTTTTGCCCTGCTGCCCAGTTTCCGAAAATCGATGCTGGCGCCCATGGCCATCAGGCCAGCCGGAGAAGCCAGCGCCCCTACATTCGAAACCGTCTTCTCGGCAATTCCCGGGAGCCTGATATGCAGATAGGTGAATACAAATCCCAGCAGAATACCCCAGATTATGGGGTTGAGAAGAATACTTTTGATCAGACTCGCACGGACAGCCCGGCCTTTTCCCTCCTGCTGATTCAGGAGAATGACGGCAGCAACGTTATACAGAGGGACACAGCCGACCATCATCAGCGCACTTGCCGAAGCGGAATTATAGGCCTGCTGCAGGTAGGTCAGCCCCAGAAGAGCCGTGCTGCTGCGGTAGGAGGCCTGGACGAACTCACCGCGGAGTTCCCTTTTTCGGATCAGAAGGGACAGCACGACGGCAATAAGGATCTGAGCCACCGTGACAAGAAGGCAGAACAGAACAAAGGGGAGATCCCAGACCGAAAGGAAATCCGCACGGTACAGCTGCATGAAGACACTTGCCGGGAGCGGAATCTGAAATACGAACCGGTTCAGTTCTCTGGCAAAATTCTCTGTCATCCAGCCCAGTCTGCGGAACAGGACACCGAGCATCATCATAAAAAAAACGGGCATTGTAATATTCAGGCTTGCGACAATCTCAGTACTCATATTCCTCCATTATTATCAGCTCAGCACTTTTCTGCAGATGTCCGGATAATTCCCGATGATCATACCGACACCCAGATCAGCCATTTCCTGTATATCCTCTTCCGTATTGACAGTCCATACATTCACGGCAAGCCCGTGTTTGAACGCCTCTTTCATAAAAGCCTCATCCACCATATGAAATTCCGGATGAACAGCCTGCACATGATGCGATTCCGCATATCCATGTATATCGATCAGACGGCTTTCCTCCAGAAAGCCATAGATCATATCCGGAGCCAGAGCCTGCATACGCAGGACAGAATAGTGATTAAAAGAAGAAATCACAGTGCAGGCACGCAGATCATACTGGTCGATCAGAGCCAGCGTTTTTTCTTCAATACCGGGATACGTAAAGACGCTGGTCTTCAGTTCAATATTGGTAAGGATACCGCTTCCGCGGATCAGATCGAAATATTCCGTCAGAGTAGGAATCCGGTTTACACCGTATTGTCCGCAAAAACTGCCGGAAGCATCCAGCTCCCGCAGTTCCCGCAGAGATTTATCTTTTACGAAGCCGGTGCCGTTTGTAGTCCGGTCTAACAATTCATCATGAATGATGACCAGCTCTCCGTCTGCAGAAAGGTGAACATCCAGTTCCACACCGTCGCAGCCGGCTTCAATGGCCTTTTCAAAAGCCAGCAGTGTGTTTTCGGGATACCGTCCTGAAAATCCGCGATGAGCAATATTCAATGGTTTCATAGATAAACACACTCCGGTTTGCTTACAGTCAGGTACACTTCGTCGCCGGAGTCAAAGAGTTCGGATTCTCCAAACAGGACGTCAACATCGACCTGGATATCGTCACACATTACGGCATAGCGAAGGATATTGCCGTGAGGAAGAGAAACACTGATCTTTCCTTTCATGTGGAAGGCGTTTTCTTTCTCGACCGGCGTACGGCTGATCTCAATGATCTCCGGCCGGAAGGCCAGAGAATCACATCCGATATCATCCCCGCTGATCTTTTTCATATCGGCTGCCGAGAGCAGATTATAATGCCCGATGAAAGAAGCCACAAAAGGAGAACATGGTTTCGTATACAGATCGATCGGTTTGGCAGACTGCTCGATCTGGCCATTGTACATCAGATGGATCATATCAGACATGACCATGGCTTCCTCCTGGTCATGTGTGACAAAAATAGCCGTGATCCCAAGGTCCCGCTGGATACGGCGGATCTCAACCTGCAGTGAGTGACGCAGCAGCGCATCGATAGCGGAAAGCGGTTCATCCAGAAGCAGAACCTTCGGTTCTGTGACAATAGCTCTCGCCAATGCAGCACGCTGCTGCTGGCCGCCGGAAAGCTGGGAAGGATAATGGTTCAGTTTATCTGCCAGTCCGACAACCTGCAGGATTTCTCTGGATTTTGTGTCGGCAACAGCCTTGTCGACTTTCTTCATATTCAGACCGAATTTGACGTTCTGCAGAACGGTCATATTCGGAAACAGCGAGTACTGCTGAAAAACCATACCAATGCCGCGGTTTTTCGGATCGACGTTTGTGATATCTTTTCCATCAAGATATACTTTGCCGCTTGTCACTGTTTCCAGACCTGCCAGACAGCGAAGCAGCGTGGATTTTCCGCAGCCGGAGGGTCCCAGAAGAGTGACCAGCTGGCCTTGCTCGATCTCCAGACTGATGTCTTTTAAAACATCGTTGGAACCAAAGCTTTTATAAAGGTTTTCAAACTTAATATAGGACATATTCCATTTCTCCTTTATTCATCTACTCTTCTGTGTTTTCCTTCGCGGCTCCGCAGATACAGGACCACAGCGGAAATGGCGAAGGTCACGGCCATGATCACAACAAAGACCGCGCTGGATTTCATACTGTCAGATTTCATAGCCTGGTACAGATAGATCTGTACGTTCGGCCATGCAGAACTTGCGAGGTTTCTGACCAGGACATAGTCGCCGAAGATAATGCCAACGGCAAGCAGAGAAGATACGACGATCGCCGAAAGAATATTGGGAACGATAACCCGGAAAAATGCATAAAGCCTGGAAGCTCCGAGCATTTCCGCAGCCTCCAGCAAAACCGGCATATTGACGGCGCGCATGCCGTTCCGGATTCCCTGATAGATGTAGGGTAATATGATGATACAGTACGCACCGATCAGCATAATGATCCGATTGCTGAGGAAAGTAGGATTGCCCACATACATCGACAGGATACTGACAGAAAGAATGACGCCCTGGATAGTGTAAGGGATCATACAGATGATCTGCACGTATTTTTCCAGTTTCGGGAAATAAACCGTGGTAACAAAAAGAGCCAGCAGGATCAGCAGGATAGTCACCACGATCGGCACGATCGCAATCAGTATGGTACGGCCCAGACTGGCAAGGAATTCACGGTCGCTGAACAGATTTTTATAGGCTTCCAGTGTGAAGCCGCGCGGCACGATCCCTGTCCAGTTGGAAAACAGCGAATAGATAATGGAAACCGCCAGCGGGATCAGAAGGTAGATCAGTATAAGAACAAGAATAGCGGCTGCACCTTTGTTCCGATTTTTCATGCCTGCTTACCTCCTTTCTGGAATTGCCTGCTGATGGCGTTTGTGATCAGGATCATAATGACCATGATCACCATCATAATGACAGAAAGAGCTCCTCCGAGACCCGGACGGATCTTGACTTCACCGACGAAACAGCCTGCAATCTGAATGGGAAGAAGGGAAATGCTGTTCATCATGATCGCATAAACAGTAGCATATGCAGCCAGTGCGTTGGCAAACAGGACGCTGAAAGTACCCATGATACTGGGCATCAGCACCGGAATGCCTACTCTTGTCCAGAACTGGCCTTTAGTGGCTCCGAGCAGCGTGGAGGCTTCCTGCCATTCTTTGCGTATTCCTTCGAAAGCCGGGATCAGCAGAAGTGTCGATAGCGGGATCTGGAAATATACATAGATCAGGCTGACGCCATTTGTGGAATACAGGTTGAAGTTAGCCAGTGCAGAAATACCGAATGTTCTGCCGATCTGTGTCATAACGCCGGCATTTCCAAGCAGGATCATATAAGCAAATGCCAGCGGGATACCGGCAAAATTAGAGACCAT
>CACZSZ010000213.1 GCA_902783945.1 uncultured Lachnospiraceae bacterium | reverse complement strand
CCGGTGCGCCGCCTTTTCTCACGGTGATCCTGCCGCAGTCCGAGCAGGTCCAGGCCGGGATCCGGTGCCCCCACCAGAGCTGCCGTGAGATGCACCAGTCCTTGATATTTTCGAGCCAGTGCAGGTAGATCTTGTCAAAACGCTCCGGCACAAACGCCAGGTCTCCTTTTCTGAGCGTCTCGATCGAGGCCTCCGCCATCTCTTTCATGCGTACAAACCACTGCGGCTTGACCATGGGTTCGACCGTCGTGTGACAGCGGTCATGTGTGCCTACCGCGTGTGTATGCGGGACGACCTTTACAAGCAGGCCCAGTTCTTCCAGATCATTAACTATCGCTTTACGCGCCTCGTACCGGTCCATACCGGCATATTTTCCGCACAGTTCGTTCATGACCGCATCGTCGCGAAGGATATTGATCTCCTCCAGGTCATGACGCTTGCCGACCTCGAAGTCGTTCGGGTCGTGCGCCGGCGTGATCTTCACGCAGCCTGTACCGAATTCCTTGTCCACATATTCATCGGCGATCACGGGGATCTCCCGGTCAGTCAGCGGCAGCTTCAGCATTTTGCCGACCAGATCCCGGTACCGCTCGTCCTCCGGATTGACGGCCACGGCCGTATCGCCGAGCATCGTCTCCGGACGCGTCGTCGCGATTTCAACGAAACGTCCCTCCTCACCGACGATCGGATAGTGGATATGCCAGAAAAAGCCGTCCTGATCCACGTGCTCGACTTCGGCATCAGACAGTGAAGTCTGACACTTCGGACACCAGTTGATGATGCGGCTGCCTTTATAGATCCATCCCTTTTCGTACAGGCGTACAAACACTTCCTCAACAGCTTTGGAGCATCCCTCGTCCATAGTAAAACGCTCACGCTCCCAGTCCGCCGAAGATCCCAGCTTTCTCAGCTGTTTGATGATCCGGCTCCCGTACTCTTCCTTCCACTCCCAGCAGTACTTCAGGAAGGCTTCGCGTCCGATCTCGCGTTTGTCGATCCCTCTGTCCTTGAGTTCGTTGGTCACCTTGACCTCCGTCGCGATCGCGGCATGGTCCGTGCCCGGCTGCCAGAGTGCCTCGTAGCCCTGCATCCGTTTGTACCGAGTGAGGACATCCTGCAGCGTATTGTCCAGCGCATGTCCCATATGCAGCTGACCCGTGACATTGGGCGGCGGCATCACGATCGTAAACGGTTTTTTATCGGGATTCACTTTCGCGTGAAAATATCCCTTGTCCAGCCATTTCTGATACAGCCTGTCCTCCAGTCCTTTCGGGTCATATGTCTTTGCCAGTTCTTTGCTCATATGTATGTCCTACTTTCACTTATATTTACAGCGTAGCTGCATAGTATATTCTATATGAAGTCCGGAAGTTACTCTTTCCCATCATTATCTGTATTCTGCGGCGGCATGTTCTGCGGCGGTATCGGCATACCCGGATGCTTCTCCATATATTTCTGCTGCCTCTCCATGGCTTTCTGCATTCTTATCCGGGCTTTCTCTTCCCTGTGGGCGAGCCGCATCGATTCCGTCTTTCTGACGATGCCCCGCACGATCAGGAAGATCACAAGGATCACAGCGATAAACGGAAGCAGGCGGATGGCCAGATGCAGCAGCCCCTCCATGAACCAGAGGAACCCGCTCCAGGAACTCTTTATGGTTTCTTTCAGTCTCGACACAAACGTCGAATCGTCGTACTCTTCCGTATATTCACGAACTTCTTCGACAGAGATGCTGACTGTAGAATATGCCACATCGCGGTCCATGGAAGCCAGTGATGTCCTGTAACTGTTCAATTCTGCCTCGACTTCAGACAGCCGCTGCTCGACAGCGATCATATCCTCGATCTTCTCAGCCTTGTCCATCATATCCAGCAGACGTTCCTTCTCGATCTCGTAGGCCTTTGCAGTGGCTTCCGTATCCGCATACGTCTGGCTGATATTGTCAACATTGATGTGCCGGTTCATCACCTGCCCGTCTTCTTTCAGAGAGTCAAGGAAAGACTCAAACTGCTCCGACGGGATCCGGGCTTCGATCTGCGCATACCGGGTGGAAACGGACGGCGTGCTGTAATACCAGCTGTCGTTGCCGTCTGTCTCATCCTCATACTGCACAAACCCTCCGGCATCCGTGATCCGGGTATGAACGCTCTTCATCGTTTTGTCATATTCAAGCGTCTGCAGACGGATACTGCCGGAATATACCAGCTTGTCCGACTCACTCTGCGGTGTGCGCAGCACCCCGGAAGAAAGGGTCTGAGAATCCGACTCACTTTCCAGAGCAGCCTCCTCGGTGTAGCTTTTTTCAAGCGTGGGGGCCGGTGTATAGTCGGGTGTCGCTGCCTTGGACGAACTCCCTTCCCGTCCGCAGCCGGTGAGGAAACCCGCAGCACATATGATAAACGTCAGACACAGAATGATTATCCGTTTTTCCCTTATCCTGTTCATGGAAAACTCCTTTTTCTCTTTTCCAATTCTATAGGATACTCAGCCGCGTTCCCCGTGATAAATCCTGATCCCGAACGATCTGTGGATCACATCCCGCGCCTCTTCCACGGAACGGAATTCTCCGGCATGCAGCATCTGCGCCGTGATATTTCCGATCGCCGTTGCCTCGCCCGGCCCGCAGTGCACTTCCCTTTTTGTCGCTTTTGCCGTCAGCTCGTTCAGGTATGCGGCATTGGATCCTCCGCCCACCACATGAATGCGGGAGTACGTGCGCCCCGTGGCCTGCTCCAGGTTTTCTATTGTCCGGGCATAGCACTCGGCAAGACTTGTGTAAATGACAGTCGCCAGCTCACCCAGCGTCTCAGGCACCTGCTGCCCGGTTCTTCTGCAGTAATCCTTTACTTCTTCAGTCATGTTTTCCGGAGCCATAAAGCAAAGGTCATTGCAGTCTACACGTGACGGGAAGTCATGTGCCTCTTCCGCCATGTCACAGAGTTCGGCAAAACTGTAAGCGTCGCCCGTCTCGTGGCGGACAGACTGGATCATCCAGAGTCCCATGATGTTCCTCAGCAGACGGTAGCGGTACTCATATCCGCCCTCATTCGTCAGGTTATTCTTTCTGGCTTCTTCCGTACACAGCGGTTCGCTCCGCTCCACACCCATGAGTGACCAGGTACCGGAACTGATATAGACAAAGTCATCGTCATTGGCAGGCACGGCGAGCACGGCAGAACCGGTGTCGTGTGTACAGGGAGCGACGACCTCAAGATCATAGCCGATCTCCTCGGCCAGTTCCGGCCGGATATGTCCGACAGAACTGCCCGGCATGATCAGTTCCCTAAAGAGTTTCTTCGGATAACCGAGCCGCTCTATGATTTCCATATCCCACGTCTTTGTCTGCGCGTTGAGCAGCCCGGACGTACTGGCCTCGGTATATTCATTTGTCTTAACGCCGGTCAGCAGATAGTGGAAATAATCCGGTACGAACAACATTGTCTCGGCTTTTTCCAGCTGATCCGGATGCTGCAGCCTGAGTGCCATGAGCTGGAAGATCGTATTGAACAGCGCCTTCTGGATACCGGTGTGTTCGTACAGTTCTTTCTCCGGCACGATCCTGTATACTTCTTCGTCCATGCCGTTCGTGCGCTGGTCGCGGTATCCGACCGTATCGCCCACGACCCGGTCCTGCCCGTCGAGCAGAACAAAGTCCACTCCCCATGTATCCACACCGAGCGCCGACGGGATCCGACCTGTCTCCCTGCACTTTTTCAGCGCCGTGACAATTTCTCTGTAAATCCGGTCAAATTCCCAGCAGAGTACACCGTTCCTGCGGACCATACCGTTCTCGAACCGGTGTATCTCTTCCAGCTTCATGCATCCGTCTTCCATCCATCCCAGGATCAGGCGGCCGCTTGACGCTCCCACGTCGACTGCCGCATAGTACTTGCCCATATGAATTCTCCTTTCCCAAATCCTGCCGTATCACTAATCCGGATTTCCTGTGACTTCATCCAGAATCTTTCTGCTGCGCAGCGGACGGTCCAGCACACGTTCCATATGCCTGTCAAGTGCACAGCCGAGTTCCTGCAGGATCTCCGGCGTGACTGTAAAGGTATATAGTTTTTCCATCGGTGCCCGCTGTATATACTGTACCGTGTACAGAGCTCCTTCGGAAAGCTGCTCTGTCTGCACGGCATATTCCCCATTGATCGTCATGAGCCGCAGTTCAAAGATACGTCTTACGAGCCGGTTATCCAGCCGACTGTGCAGAAGTGCTTTCAGCGACAGATACAGGAGATTCAGCGTATCTGCTGCTTCAATCCCCTCCCGGCTGTAATAATCGGCAAAATCCAGGAAATAATAGCCGTAATAAATCCCTGTCTCTTCCTGTGCCAGCTCACGGAAGTACTGCTCGATCGAAGCCTGGACCAGGCTGTAGGAATTTCTTCCTGTGATCAGGGAAAAAGTTCCGAACGCCGGAGGATCGGATGCCGCCATCAGTGTACTTCCCGGCCTGCGCGCCCCTCTGGCGAACGCACTGATCCGCCCCAGTTCTTTTGTCAGAAGGACGATCCTCTTGTCATATTCCCCGATCGGCATGGAGGAAAGCACCATGCCCCGCACCTGCAGCGTTTCACTCATTTCAGTTCTTTTTTATCGTATCCGAAATTCCGGACCAGTATATCACTTTCACGCCAGTTCTTCCGGACTTTGACCCAGAGTTTCAGGTTGACCTTTGTACCAAGAAGCCCCTCTATCTCCTGACGGGCTTCCATACCGATCTTTTTCAGCATGGCGCCCTGTTTACCGATAATGATCCCCTTGTGAGACTCTCTCTCACAGACGATCGTCGCCTCGATATCTGTCAGATTTCCTTCCGGTCTCTCCTTCATGACATCGATGAGGACCGCGATCCCGTGCGGGACTTCTTCTCCAAGAGAACGCAGTGCCTTTTCGCGGATCATCTCCGCCGCGATCTGACGCACCGGCTGATCAGTGACAGTATCTTCGTCAAAATACCGCGGCCCGTAGGGAAGCAGCCGGAACAGGCTGTCTGTCAGCTGATCCAGGTTCCGTCCGTGCAGGGCGGATACAGCCAGTACATCCTCGAACCGGCAAAGATTCCTGTGTGTCTCCAGCGCTTTTGCCACTATATCCTTTTTGACTTTGTCGATCTTATTGACGACCAGGATCGTCGGCAGGCCTGCTTTTTCCAGCATCTGTGCGATCCGTCTGTCTCCGGCGCCGACCTGCTCTTCCGGTTCCACCAGCCAGAGTACGGCGTCAACTTCCCGCAGTGTGCTCTCAGCCGCGTAGACCATATATTCACCCAGCCGGTTTTTCGCCTTGTGGATCCCCGGTGTATCCAGGAATACGATCTGCCCGCGCTCACTGTTGTATACGGTCTGGATCCTGCTGCGCGTCGTCTGCGGCTTGCGCGATGTGATCGCGATCTTCTGCCCGATCAGGTGATTCATCAGCGTCGATTTGCCGACGTTCGGACGGCCGATCAGGGCTACAAACCCCGACCGGATCTTCGGTCCTGACGACTGCAGCGTACTCAGATCCAGACTTGTGATGTCAGTATTTTCCATATCCGTTGCTATATTTCTTTTCAGATGCTCATGCCGACTGCGCAGTATTCTTACACCGTGACAAGAGGCTCTATGTCTGTAAACAGTTCCGTGTTTTCTTCGATCGCACTCTCGCTGCCGATCACGCAGATATTTGCCGAATCGACCACGGCCTGCATATAATCCGCAAGAGCACGGATCTGTCCCGGCTGCGCCGTGAGGATCTCGGTGCGTTCCTTCTGCAGATCTTCATCCGTGATCCCGGTAAAATATGCCAGCAGGGCAAAGGCACCCTTGGCCGAAGCATTCATCGGCATATCCAGTTCACTGATCGTGCCGATAATGTATTTGGTCATAGTCCTCTCGTCTTTGTCCAGCTCACGCAGCCAGGCCGGCAGCCTGCGGTATATCTCGAGCGTTTCGGCCAGATGCGGGTCGCGGTATGATACGAGGAAGCAGTCGCCGGAACGTTTCATGGCCGTCATACAGCCGTACGCTCCGCCCAGCACGCGGACATTCATCCACAGATACTCAAAACTCAGGATCGTCTTCAGAACACGCAGATGTCCGGTGTAAGGGAATCCTGCCTTGAGATAATTCCCGGTGAGGGCCACATACTGTACCTGTCCGGATGTTTTGAAAGCCTCATTCAGTTTGTGCGGTTTCCAGGCAAAGGCACCGGAGGGCACCTCATCCGTATAAAGATCCTGCTTCAGACCGCTGATCATTTCCTCTGCGCCGGCAAAGCCCTCTTCATCGGCAGTCAGACTGACGATCAGGTTTTCCGGCCGGAATACCATGTGCATCAGCTCTGTCAGTTTTTCCGAGATCTCCTCTTTGCGCTCATCAAAATGCGATACGAGCTGTTCCAGGAAACGGTAGAAGGATATCCCGGCTGTTCTGTCAGTCCACGCGGACAGTTCGCTCTGCCCGGACATTGCCCGTCCTGCCGCCGTGGCATGCCCCGCGGCCGGCAGTGAATGCTGCAGTCCGGCTGCGGCACTGTCCAGGATTTCCTTCAGGCGCTTGCTATCTCCGAGATCCGACGTACCGATGATCTCGCGGATCATACGGAATACGAACTCCTGCTGAGGATACAGATATTTGGCACGCACGCCCAGCATGCGGCGTCCGCTGTCTCCTTTTTCTCCCCTGTGGACCGGATAGACCGACAGACCGAAGCTGATGCCGCCGGAATTGGCATTGATCTCATGGAACAGATCGCCGTACGTGAAGTGTTCCGTACTGACCTGCCCGAGCACACTTTTCAGCACGCCCAGCCACACGATCCTGTCATCCGGGATCCGCGCCGTATCAAAAAGCAATGTCAGATAACCGATCCCGTTGGTTGCATAATGATGCTTCAGAAATACCGTTCCGCCGACTTTGGTTTCTTCGGCCGAGATTTTGACCGGCATCTCTCTGGCGATATCTTCACGCGAAAGCAGCGGGATCGTCTCCAGCACTTCCGGCGTGTCTTCTTCCTCCTGATAGGCCTGCAGTTCTTCTGTCTCTTTGAGAATGGCCTGCAGCTCCCCGGCACTCAGCGTCTCTCTGTATGCTCCCAGTTTCTTTGCGGTCTTCTCTTCTCTTTCTGCCGCCATGCCCTTTTTGGGAGAAAGCACCACGACGGACTGGTGAGGATTGCTCAGCAGCTTTGTGCGGATCAGTTCCTCAAAATACCCTTCTCCGGCATCTTTCTTCAATTCATCAAAAACAGCAAGCTCTTTCAGATAGGCAAACGGTTCCCCGTCATCGTACAGCCAGCTGTCCATCATATCGATGCCGTAGATCAGTCCCTTGGGATACGACGCATAATCCGCCTCGCGGAATCGGAACTCCAGGAAATTGATCCCGGACGCCAGCGCCCGCGGATCCAGTCCGTTTTCCGCAAGATTTTCCAGCGTCTCACGGATCACTTTTAAAAAGCGCTCCCTGTCCGCTGATTCCGCCTGCCGCGAGACGACAGAGAAGAACGGCTGCAGGATCCCGTCCTCAAAGGATCCGCCGACATCCTTTCCTATTCCGGCATCGAGCAGAGCCTGCCGCACCGGTGCGCCCGGCGCATCCAGCAGCACGTATTCCAGAATCGCAAAGGCGACATTCTGTTTGATATCCGAAGCGCCGCCCACGACGGTATTCCATGTGAGAAAGGTCTTGTTTTCATCCGGTTCATCATCCAGGATAGGATAGGTCTGCTCACAGAGTACCGGCTCCGTAAATGCTTTCTGTACCGGAATGGCCGATTCGACCGGGATCCGGTCAAAATGAGACAGATATGCCTCATCCAGCCAGGCCAGCTTTTCTTCCATATTCATATTGCCGTACAGATAGATGTAGCTGTTGGACGGATGATAGTATTTTCTGTGGAAATCCAGGAACTGTTCATATGTCAGTTCCGGGATCACCTCCGGATCGCCGCCGGATTCCACGCCGTAAGGCGTATCCGGAAACAGCGTATTGAAAACCATCCTCTGAAGGATCTCGTCCGGTGATGAAAAGACGCCTTTCATCTCATTATAAACGACGCCGTTATAGGTCAGCGGTGCATCGGCATCCTCCAGATGATAATGCCAGCCCTCCTGCCGGAAGATCTTTTCTTCACGGTATATATTCGGATAGAAAACAGCATCCAGATAGACATCCATCAGATTCTGGAAGTCGGCGTCATTGCAGCTGCCGATCGGATACATCGTCTTATCCGGAAATGTCATGGCGTTCAGAAATGTGTTCAGCGATCCCTTGGCCAGCTCCACAAACGGATCCTTCAGCGGAAATTTGCGCGACCCGCAGAGCACGGTATGCTCCACGATATGCGCCACGCCGGTGGAATCCTTCGGCGGGGTGCGGAACGCGATCGAGAACACCTTATTCTCATCTTCATTGGACAAAAGAGCGACCCTTGCGCCGCTCTTTTTATGTACCAGAAGAGTACCTGCCGCCTTCACGTCCTCCAGATATTCTTCCCTGATTTTTTCATATGCTTCTGTCATCTGTGATTTCTCCTGCTTGTATTTCTTTAATCGTCCCCGTACAGCTTGTACAGCTGTTCCATCTGGGCCTTTGTGAGCACCAGATTGAATCCGGCCGGGTTGAACACAAATCCCTCGGAACTCTTTGCCAGGAATTTCGGCAGATCCTGGAACGGGACCGGCACCAGACGCATGTTCCGCTTCTCTTTTGCTTTTGCCGCAAACCGGCGGAACTCCCCGGGATCGGTAAAGACCGGCTGAAAAGCGCGGCCGTCCTTCATCTTGATCTGCGGGATGCCGACCTTCCCGTTCAGGTTTTTCGGATCAAATTT
>CACZSZ010000212.1 GCA_902783945.1 uncultured Lachnospiraceae bacterium | reverse complement strand
TACTATTTTTTTCATATCTTTATTCCTCAACACTGGAGCTCGGCTTGATCAGGAGGTTGTCTACCACCTTGCTGCTCTTTGATGTCTTGAGTGTGATATAGCCGAAGGTGGAGAATACGACTGCGCCGATCAGATTGACCAGCAGATCCTTCATTGTATCAAGAATTCCGATGTCCAGGTATCCCCCACTGACCGTAAAGACTTCGCCTGAAGCCGTATTGATCACGGTGTTCGCTATCTCTTTTACGTGTATGAGCGTGCCGGCCTGCTCGGGATCCAGTGTGACCGAATTGACTGTCTGCACAATAAAGTCTTTCTGCATGTCCATATGAAAGAACAGATCCATCGAACATTCAAAGAATTCCCACAGGACGCCGATCGTCATCGAAAAGCAGAATGCGACAAGCGTCATATAGAGGGGCGAGACATTGAAGTTTTTACTTTTTCTGTTCAGGAGATAGATCAGCGAGAATCCGACTGCAGCAAAAAGAAATCCGTTGATCGTATGCAGCATCGTATCCCAGCCCGGAAACCGCTCATAATAATTATGAATCTCTCCGAGTATTTCCGCCGCAAAGATAAAAGCGAAAATAATACCTTCAAAAACAGGCGGGATACTGAGATCCAGCTTGTCTTCCAAAAATGCGGGAAGCAGGAACAGCAGCAGGACCAGAATGCAGGTCGCAACGCTTTCATAATTTTGATTCAGAATGCCGCGGATAAGCGCGACCACGACCATGGCACGCAGAATAATGTAAAAAGCGAAGGTTTTTTTGTTTTTCCGGTAACTGTTTTTGAGTTCTCTCAGGTAGCTTCCGATCTTCATTCTTTTTCCCTCTTTTACTGTTGCGGTATCGGCGGTTTTATCACAAAATACACCTTACGGTATATATCATCTATCCTTTATATTCAAGTACTATACGCGTTTTTCTGGTACAACATCGTGCCTGCGGTGTTATACTGTAAGATACAAAAGCAAAGCCCGCAAAAAGGAGCCGAATATGAAGAGAAAAACCAGAAAACTTCTCAGACAGTCACTTAAGATATCCGGAGCATATAAGACATTTTCCATCTACGCCGTTTTTTTTATCATCGTCGCTGTCCTGCTCCGTGTGATCGAGCCGGGCATCTCCACGGTCGGGGAAGGACTGTGGTACTGTTTTGAGACTGCTACAACGATCGGCTTCGGAGATCTTGCAGCTGTATCAACACTGGGAAGGATTCTGACGATCATCCTGTCTCTGTACTCGATCGGAGTCGTCGCGATTTTTACAGCCGTGATCACAAGCTTCTTTATGGATGTGGCAAAGGCAAGAATGAATGACAGTGTAAAAGAATTTCTGGATGATCTGGAACATCTGCCGGATCTGTCTGAAGAAGAACTGCGCAATTTGTCCGACAGAATAAAAAAATTCCATCATCGCAGCAGCTGACAGATTACCTTTTTGCCACAGCAAAAAATGGAGCTGCCGCCTGACAGCTCTACAGAGTATTATTTATCCTTCTTCATATTCCTGTAAAGCCGGAACACGAAAAATACACTCAACCCGTATCCGACTAATCCCATCACCAGAAATGCAGTCGTAACAGCCGCACCTTCACCTGTGAAGGCAGATGCCAGGCACAGCAGGCAGGAACCGATAAAGAGCGCAATGATCATGAAAGCCCGGACCGCGTACCCCGTCAGGCGGCTGACCGATTTGAGCGCTTTCTCTTCGAAGCTGAAGTCAGTGCGCACTTTAACCTGCCCCTTCTCCAGCATGTCAAGTGCCTCGGCCGTTTTGGTTGAAGAATCCGTGATGCCCTGAAAAAGCTGCAGCAGTTTCATGGCGATCTCCGGGTTCATATTTCCGGGATTCTCGAGGTCGAGATTGAAATTGAAACCTGTGTCCACCTTGCTTGTGAAATAGTTCAGTATGTTCACGTTCGGGCTGAGTGTCCTGACGGTTCCCTCCATCGCAATGATACCGCGGGCAAGATTGGTGAGGAAAGGATCTACTTTGAAATTCTGATCGCCGAGACCGCCAAGGACAGTGCCCAGCAGGTCACCCAGGTCAAAGTCGCCGAAGTCCGCCCCGACGTACTGACCGCATATACCCTCACACATTTCGAGCAGGGACCCGTGATCGATCTCCCCCTTCGGTTTGGCGACCTGAAGCACGGTGCGCTTGAGACCGTAGGCATCCTTCATTACGACACTTGTAACGATATCAATGAGGGTCTGGCGCTGTTTTCTGGAAAGTGAACCCATCATGCCGAAGTCGATCCACTCGATCCCGTGCTCCGGAAGCGGGATCTCCGGTTCGGCAGGAATATCTGCACTGTTCTCTCCATTCCTGACTTCTTTGGTCTCTGCTGCCTTCTCACGCGGAACCGGCGCCTTGATCAGCACATTGCCGGAATGCGGGTCGGCGTGATAGAACCCGTCCGTGAGGACCTGTGAGGCAAAATTGTCCGCAATGAGGGCGGCGATACGTTCCCGTTCTTCATCCCCGAGCGAGTTGAGAAAATCGGCATTGCTTGCCTCTGTTCCGGTAACAAAGTCTTCTGTAAGAACCGCTTCACAGGTGAGCTCGCGGTAGCATCTGGGATTTTCTACCATCTCGCGTCCCTTGTTGTTCTCCCAAAAACGGTCGAGGTTGTTCGCTTCATTCGTCAGGTCGAGCTCAATCTTTGAAGTGTGCTCAAGTTCCACGATCATGCCCCTGATATCGGTACCGCCCTTGTCTTCTTTGGCGAATTTGTCAAGGATCTTCTCAATAAGGGCAAAATCACGCGCGACCGTATCGACGATACCGGGACGGCGGACTTTGACAGCTACGACCGTGCCGTCAAACAGTTTTGCTCTGTGTACCTGTGCGATCGAGGCAGAGCCCAGCGGCTTTTCATCAAAGGAGGCAAAAAGTTCACTCACCGGCTTACCCAGATACTTCTCAATCTGGGAATGCACGGTTTCAATGTCCATGGGCGCCACTTCCGAGCGCAGTCTTGCCAGGGCATCACAATATTCAGGCGGAATATATTCCGCCTGCTGGGAGGCGATCTGTCCTATTTTTACAAAAGTCGGACCCAGATCCTGCAGGATATTCACCGTGATTTCAGGTGTGATCCCGTCATCGTAGTTATACTTTTTCAGTACAGCAATAATTTCCTTGAGCCTTCCGTGTGTATCCGGCTGAGCTTTTTTCGCGTCTTTCCGCTGCTTCATCAGCGCAGAGATAAAGTTAGACATACGTATTACCCTCCAAATATCATGACTGTTCTTCCATACCGATATTAACCCGAAGATTACTGCTGAATTCTCTCAAAATTATATCTTCTATAACAAATCTATGCAACCACTTCCCCTGCACCGGTTTTCTTCCCTCTGTCCGTTCAGGCGGCATTTGCCTGTTCTTTATTTAATCTTTATTTCACCGAGCCGATCCTTAACACCATCTTTGCATCTGATCCGCTATGCTATACCCGTAAACAGATGATCAGTTGCTCTTTCTCTTTTAGCCGGCGAATAAGATGAACGCAGTGATATTAAAACTCAAATTATCCTCTTTACAGCTTATTATCGCAGGATTTCTGAGCGTAATACTGACAGGGGCCATACTGCTCATGCTCCCTGCGGCAGCAAACGCCGGGAGCCCGGCATCTTTCGGAGATGCTCTTTTCACCTCCACTTCTGCCGTCTGCGTAACAGGCCTTGTCATTACAGATACAGCATCTTACTGGTCTGCATTCGGTCAGGCAGTTATCCTTGTCCTGATACAGATCGGCGGACTCAGCATTGTACTGGTAACTGCTTTTTTTGCCTCCATATCCGGAAGAAAGATTACTCTTCTTCAGCGAAGCATGCTGCAGGACAGCATCTCTTCCCCTCAGATCGGCGGTGTCGTGAAAATGACTGCTTTCATCTTCAAAGCCGCCCTGGTCATCGAGTTGTGCGGGATACTGGTCATGCTTCCCTCTTTCTGTGGAGAATACGGACTCTCAGGCATCTGGATGTCTGTCTTCCATTCCGTCTCCGCATTCTGCAATGCGGGCTTTGACATCATGGGAACAAAAACCGGGACTTTTTCTTCCCTGACCGCTTTCAGCGGCAATCTCGGGATCGTTATACCGATTTGTCTTCTTATCATATCCGGAGGCATAGGGTTCTTTACGTGGAAAGACATTGTTACGCATAAATTCCACATAAAGAAATATCATATGCAGAGCAAGGTAATACTTACCGCTGCGGCAGTCCTGATCCTTCTGCCGACGGTTTTTCTGTTTTTTGGGGAATACTCACAGTATCCGATAAAAGAACGCTTTTGTCTCTCCCTGTTTCAGGCAGTGACTCCGAGGACTGCCGGTTTCAACACCGCCGATCTCACGGCATTAACAGACATAAGCAGGATGATGATCATCATTCTGATGCTGATCGGAGGTTCACCCGGATCAACCGCCGGCGGCATAAAGACCACAACGATCGCTGTTTTATTCAAAAATTCCATTGCCGTCTTCCGGCAGCGGAAAAGCACTCAGCTGTTTGGCAGGCGGATCGAAGACGGTACGATAAAGACCGCGGCAACGCTTCTGCTGATGTATCTTTTTCTGACTTTCACAGGAGCCTTTATCATCAGCGCCGTGGAATCACTCCCCGTGGAATCGTGTCTCTTTGAAACAGCTTCCGCAATCGGAACGGTAGGTCTGTCTCTCGGCATTACACCAATGCTGGGCCCCTTGTCCCGTATTATCCTGCTGGGACTGATGTTTTTCGGAAGAGTGGGAGGTCTGACACTTATTTATGCTGCCATCAACAGAAAAGAGGCAGAAGTATCCCGGCGGCCCGTTGGAAAGATTACCGTCGGTTGACAGGGAGGATATCACATGAAATCCATTTTACTCATCGGTCTGAATCATCTTGGTTTTTATATAGCAAAGCAGCTGCATGAACTCGGACATCAGATCATGGCCATAGACAAAAATGAAGCACGCGTCAACGGTATCCTTCCGTTCGTCACAGATGCGCAGATCGGGGACAGTACGAACGAAGCTTTCCTCCGTTCTCTGGGCATCAACAATTACGATGTCTGCATTGTGACGATAGGAGGAGATTTTCAGAGTTCTCTGGAAACGACTTCTCTCCTCAAAGAGCTCGGCGGAAGATTTGTCGTTTCCCGTGCCGATCGGGAAGTGCAGGCAAAATTTCTACTCCGCAACGGTGCCGATGAAGTACTCAATCCGGAAAAGCAGATTGCGGAATGGGCTGCCATCCGTTATGCCTCCAACCACATTCTGGATTACATCAAGCTGAACCATGATTACGCCATCTTTGAAGTAAGTGTTCCCGGAAACTGGGTCGGCAAAACGATAGGCCAGATCGATATCCGGAAAAAGTACGGTATCAACATCATGGCCGTAAAAGAAAACGGAGAAATGAATCTCTCTGTCACACACGAAACTGTTTTAGACGGCAGCAATACTCTGCTTGTCCTGGGAAAACACAGGCAGATCCAGAAATGCTTCAGGATTTAGTGCGGTGTTCTTTTCCGGAAAAGTTTTTACTGGGAGGACAGGATCATGACATTTATGTTTATTATTCTCATCATTGCTTTAGCCGCTGCAATCGGCTTTTATTTCATGGATCACTGCGGAAAATTCATGGCTGAACACTACAATGCTTCTCCGGATTCATCTGCATTCAAAAGAGAGAAGAAAAAAACAACTTGTGATACAATGATCTCCAGAGTACATTTATTCCGGAAAGGATAGTCTCTATGGAAAAAGTACCGGAAAACGGCAGTGAACATATACTTGTCTGCCTTTCCTCCTCTCCGTCCAACCGGAGAGTCATAACTGCCGCTGTAAAGATGGCAGAAGCTTTTCATGCCACTCTTACGGCCATTTACATAAAACCGACGAACTATGACAGCCTCTCTGAAAAAGATAAAGAAAGACTGCAGAACAATATTCTTTTCGCAGAACAAAACGGCGCGTCTGTCACGACCATTACAGGAAATGACATTCCTAACCAGATTGCCGAATTTGCCCATATCTCCGGAATAACCAAGATCGTAATAGGACGAAGCGGAGACAAACGGCAGCATTTCCGCAGTATATCCCCTCTCACTGAACAAATCATCCTGAAGGCACCTGATGTAGATGTCTATATTATTCCGGACTCGGCTGCCGACCTGAAACACCAGAAAAAGACTATCCACCGGACGGATCTGATGCGGCCGTCTGTGAAAGACACCGTCATCACCGTCCTTCTCCTGCTGGCCTCTACCATGCTGGGGCTTGCCTTTACGCAATTCGGATTTTCAGAGTCAAATATCATTACGGTCTTTATCCTGGGCGTGCTGATCATTTCTGCCACTACAGTAAGTCCCGTATACGGTGTTATAGGCTCGCTGGCCAGCGTCCTGCTGTTTAATTACTTTTTCATAGAACCCCGACTCAGTTTTCATACCTACAGGCCGGAATATGCGGTAACTTTTGCCATTATGCTGATCTCTTCGCTCATTACCGGCTCACTGGCAAACAGATTGAAATGGAACGCCCGGCAGGCTGCTCTTGAAGCCTTCCGTGCCAAAGTGCTGTTTGATACAAACCAATTGCTGCAGAGGGCTGAAACCTCTGATGACGTGATCCGGATCACCGGCCAGCAGGTGATCATACTGCTCGATCGTGATATTGCCATTTATCCGCTGGCAAAAGACCAGAAACTCGGACGGAAAATCCATTTTGTTGCATCGCACAGCGAAGGCTCACCTACGCACAGTGATGCCGACGGCATCGATGCCGATGAAAAAAACATTGCCGAATGGGTTTATCAGAATCAGAAGACCGCCGGTTTTTCCACCGACCAATTTTCCGGATCGAACACGCTTTATCATGCAATAAGCATGAACGGATACTGTTATGGCGTTTTAGGGATCTATCTTGAAGGAAAACCGCTGGAAGCACTGGAACACAGTGTACTGATATCCATATTGGGAGAATGTGCTCTTGCACTTGAAAACCTGCGCAATGCATCAGAAAAAGAGCAGGCTGCCATCATTGCTCATAACGAACAGACCCGTGCCAATCTGCTGCGTTCCATCTCTCACGATATACGGACACCGCTTACTTCCATTTCCGGAAATGCCAGCACGCTGCTTTCACTTGACAAACAGCTGGATGACGAGACCCGCAAACAGATCTTCTCGGACATCTATGATGACTCCGAATGGCTGATCGACCTGGTCGAGAATCTGCTTTCCATCTCCCGGATCGACAATGGCCGGATGCAGCTCCATTTATCTGCGGAAAACGTTAATGACGTGATAGAAGAGGCTTTAAAACACCTTGACAGAAATGCCGTACAGCATCCTATTTCCATACGGTTCAGTAATGATTTTCTGCTGGTAAAAATAGATGCCAGGCTGATCACACAGGTGCTGATCAACCTGGTCAATAATGCTGTCAAAAACACCCCTGCCGGCACAGAGATCTGCGTAGCAAGCTGTTCAGAAAAGAATTATGCTGTCATCAGTGTCTGCGACAGCGGCCCCGGCATTCCCGATGACGTCAAGCCTCATATCTTTGAGATGTTCTATACCGGTCAAAACAAAATTGCCGACGGAAGAAGAGGGCTCGGACTCGGACTTGCTCTCTGCAAATCCATTGTAGAAGCACACGGCGGTACGATCTCTCTTACAGACAATGTTCCTTCGGGCTGCCGCTTTACATTCACTCTGCCTAAAGAAGAGGTAAATGTCAATGAATACGCCAACCATCCTGGTAGTGGAAGATGACCTTCCGGTCCGCAACCTTATCGTCACAACATTAAAGACTCACAACTACAGGTATCTCACTGCCCCCCGCGGGGAAGACGCCGTCATGCAGGCTTCTTCACATAACCCCGATGTGGTCTTTCTGGATCTGGGGCTACCGGATATGGACGGCATCGACGTCATACGTCAGATCCGCAGCTGGTCAAATATGCCCATCATTATAATCAGCGCCCGCAGTGAAGACAACGATAAGATCGAAGCCCTCGATGCCGGTGCTGATGACTATCTGACAAAGCCTTTCTCTGTAGAAGAGCTTCTGGCCCGTCTGCGCGTCACGATACGCAGACTTTCTTTGATGCAGAACAGCCCGAAAGACAGTTCTGTCTATCTGAACGGCCGCCTGAAAATTGACTATGCTGCCGGCTGTGCCAGTCTGGGAGAAGATGAACTGAAGCTGACGCCGATCGAATTCAAACTCCTCACCGTGCTTGCCAAGAACACCGGAAAAGTACTGACTCACACATATATCACTCAGAATATCTGGGGACGAAGCTGGGATAATGACATTGCCTCTCTGCGTGTTTATATGGCAACACTGCGGAAAAAGCTGGAATGCACACCCGACTCGCCCCAGTATATTCAGACACATATAGGTATCGGCTACCGCATGCTGAAAGTAGAATGAGTTCTCTGTCGTTTATGCCTTGTTGAACTTTTCTTTGCTCTGCTTGCAGCGCGGACATTTCCAGTCGTCCGGAAGATCCTCAAAGGCTACTCCGTCATGCTCCGCCGGGTCATAGACATATCCGCAGACGGAACAGACATATTTTCCTGTTGCCTGTGCATATTCGATCTCTCCGACCGGCAGACTTTCCGGCGGATTGTCCAGATCCACAACGGCTTTGTTTTCCAGGTTCTCATATCCCAGAGGAGTATGTGTGGACAGGTATACTGTCGGATGATTCCGGATGAATTCTCTGACTGCATCCAGCGTTTCCCGCGCCGCTGCCGGATCCTCAAAAACGACCGACAGCTTATTTGCGTAAAGAGCCTCATCCGTATAGGTCACATCCCCGTGGATCATATAGAAAAGACCGCCGTCTTCCACGATCACAATGCTGTTGCCGGTGGTATGTCCCTTTGCAGCGATATAGGTAACACCTTCCGCGATCTTCTGTGACGCCGGGAAATTATAATAGGCACCGTCTGTAAAAGCAACGGGTTCGACATTCGGATAAGGCTTCAGTTCCTCCGCTTCTGCCTCCGCTCCTGAGGCATAGATCACAGCATTCGGGAACTGGCGGAGTTCTCCCGTGTGATCGGCATGTTTGTGTGTGATCAGGATCCTGCTGACCTGTTCCGGGCTGTAGCCGGCTTCCGCCAGTGCATCTACATAGTTATTCACTTTCTTTCCCATGTAGATCGGTGTGTTTTCATCCGGAACCTGATCCGGAGTTTCCGCCGGCATTCCGGTATCGACAAGGATCACTTCCTCACCTGTATCAATAACATAATTCTGCAGACTGGAGCGGTATCTCACGGCCGGATCCATCCCGTCCGTGCCTTCTCCGCCCATGGCAAACGGCTGTGTCATAAAACCGTTGTCATAGAGTTTCACAGCCTTGATCCGGATGCGCCCGGTCTCCGATGATCCGGGTTTCTTTCCGTCCCGGAACTCCTTATATGCTGCGATTTCCGGTTTGCACAGATTCAGTGCCAGCCCCAGTACGGCAAGATCGTCTGCGATCCCGATGACGGGAATGTTATCCGGAACAATGTCTTTTTTCCTGATCAGGTATATAAATGCGCCGACCAGAACAGCGATCACCTTCGGAGAGATCTCGCTGTATTCTCTCGTAATATACCCTTTCACCATCCCGATCATTGCAGGCATATCGGAAAGAGTCTCTCCGATCGCCGGCACCTCGCGGAGTTTGTTTTCCAGCTGAACCAGAATGTCATCGATCGCGGAGGGATCTTTGATCAGCTCCTGTGCTTCCGCAATGCCCTTGTCCAAAAACGCCTTTGCCTTGTCGAGTGAAAAATCCATCCTGCAGCTCCTTTCAAAAATACAAATAAATCCTGCCTGTTTCTGTTTATCTTTGTTCAGAAGAACCTCATTTCCTCACCTTAGAGATCGTGAGTGCAATGATAAAAATAAGCCCGCCCGTCAGTGCGGCCGCTTTCCGGACATGAGGCACATTGAAGTTCAGCTGGGAATAGCATCCGTTCAGGTAATGGTGAAGAAGCTTTTCCAGGAGGATCCTCTGTCCGTGTTTTAAGTCTTTCACCATTGCCGTCTTTTCTCCCAGGATCATCGTTTTTCTGTCAGAAAGATCATACGGATCCCAGTGGTAACGGCCGGTAGACGGATCACCGTACCGGGCAAAATTCGCCCACATCTCCTGCATGGTATCTGCCAGTTCTTCGCTGACGCGGCCTCCCGTGTAGATCGTCTCCTGCAGATTGCGGAATACATAGGCGAGCTCCATCGCATGACAGGCTCCCATCGCCGAATCCGCGCCGGGAAAAGTAAAATAATATGTATAGGCGCGGTTTCCGTTCTGTGCGTGGAGCAGAGCCTGTTCCATGGCCGGAAGCCGGAACAGCATCTCATTATAAAATTCTGTCAGTTTCCAGATTTTTTGTCCGTTCAGACCCCGGAAGAATTCCTTAACACGCTCCCTTTCATCAGGAGAAAACCGTTTTTCATTATTTTCGAACATGACAGCCATGCCGTGGCGGTATATCGTCATTCCGCCGATGCCCGGCAGCTCGTATCCCATCTCGCGGATCCAGTATCTGGATTCATCCGCGTTGGTTCCGGTCATCAGATCGATCCCGCCAGCCTTTCCGTCCCGCCAGGCACCATACAGATCGACCGGAAGGACCACCCCGTCCCGCTCCGGAAAATTGTTGCTGTCATTCAGCTTTTCATTTACTTTCTTCAGCGTGTCCTCCGGGAGAGCCATGAGTTCACGCATGGAAGTACAGCCTGTCTCTTTCAGAAGCATTCCTGTCAGCTTCCGGCACTCTTCCCTTGAATACGTAAGGGCGACTGATCCGCTTTCGGCAATGGCACGGCGGAACAGTCCTTTTGCCTCATCGATCAGCGGAAGCAGGGAAACGCTCCCTCCTCCTGCCGACTCACCGAAGATCGTCACATTATCCGGATCGCCGCCGAAAGAGCGGATGTTTTTCCGGATCCATTTCAGG
>CACZSZ010000211.1 GCA_902783945.1 uncultured Lachnospiraceae bacterium | reverse complement strand
CATTCCGCTTTTCATTTTTGCCGGTAATCTGATGAATGAGACAGGCATCACCAAACGTCTGATCAATCTTTCAAACGCGCTGGTGGGGCATCTTCCGGGGCATCTGGGACAGGTCAGCTGCGTTTTGTCGACCCTGATGGGCGGCGTTTCCGGCTCCGCCAATGCCGATGCCGCCATGGAATGCCGGATCCTGGGTCCGGATATGATCAAATCAGGCTACTCCAGAGGATGGAGCGCGGCGATCAACGGCGTTTCATCACTCATTGTAGCAACGATCCCGCCCAGCATGGGGCTGATCATTTATGGGTCTGTCGGTGATGTGTCTATCGGCAAATTGTTTGTAGGTGGTATTCTGCCCGGTATCATTATGTGTATCGCGCTGATGACGGCTGTCCATCTTTCCGCTAAGAAAAGAGGATACAGACGGGCCAGGGAAACCAGACCGACCATGAAAGAAATCGGAAAAGTATTCGTGGAGAGCATCTGGGCACTTTTGTTCCCGATCATTCTGATCGTCGGGATCCGGATGGGTATCATGACACCGGCCGAATCCGGAGCATTTGCCGCCATGTATGCACTGTTTATCGGTTTCTTCGTTTACAGGGAACTGAATTTTAAACGTCTGGTCAAATGCCTGAAGGGAAGCGTCCGGGATATCGGTATCATCATGCTGATCGTTATGATCTCCAATATCTTCGGTTACGGGATCACCTATGACAACATTCCCAAAAAGCTGGCACAGCTCCTGGTCGGTGTGACAGACAACCGGTTTATCATGCTCATCCTGATCATTCTGCTGCTCACCTTTGCCGGAATGTTCGTGGAAACTACCGTTGTCGCCCTGCTGATGACACCTATCCTGCTCCCCGTCGTAAAGAGCATCGGAGTCGATCCGGTCCACTTCGGGGTCTTAATGATGACCGTGGTCACCGGAGGAATCATGACGCCGCCGGTCGGTATAGCACTTTACACGACCTCGGAGATTATGGAATGTAAGCCAGAAGAAACGGCAAGAGACGCAATTCCATTTTATATCGCGATCCTTGCGGTTATTCTGATCATAGCCTTTATACCCCAGGTAACACTGTTTCTTCCCAATCTGCTCTTCTGATGGAGAAAGGGAAACCCTGAAAAATCCAAATACAGGATGTACACATAAAAAGACGGCCCTCTCGGCGAAAAACCACGGGATGCTTTCCCTGGTTTTCAGCAGAAGGACCGTCTTTTTCTTCCTGGGCTTCTTCCGATGATCATCCCTTTGATTCCTTTCCATACAGTGAATGTTTTTTGTGATACTACTGTGACTGATCCTGTGATAATCTGTCACCTGTAAAAACAAAAAAGAAAAAATAACCAATCTAAAGGAGGAAAATAAAATGTTAAAGAAATGTTTAGTATCTGTACTTGCCGCTGCCATGGTGATCGGTGTTGCTGTCCCGGCTTTTGTCGGTGCTGAGGCACAGCCTGCTGCGGTCGCTGAAACGGTCAATATCGAATCTGCTGAGGCACCTGCTGCCGAAAAGAATCTCTTCACCGCTTCCAACGGTGTGCTCTCCATCGAGCTTCCTAATGCAAACTGGAAAGAAGTGGCGGATCCCGCGAAATGGATCGCCTTAAGCGACGGTTCAAATGTCATCACCATCGAGCATTTTGCAAACGGAGAAGCTCTTCCGAATATCTCAGTCGCCGACGACCATTACATCAATGTTTATGAAGCTGCTTTCTCCACACAGAACGAAGTATTCATCGTGACCGGCTCTGTCGTAAATGAAGCACAGATCCCGGAGGTCTGCAACGCGATTATGTCCTTAAAGGTCCTCAAATATGACACCAAACAGGCGGTCAGAAAAGAAGTACCTCAGGTGAAAGAATTCACTGTCGTTCCGGCAGATATGACAGTCTATGTCACGGCAGGAACCCTGAATGTCCGGAACGCCTGCTCCACAGAAGCTTCCCTCATTGGCGGCCTTGTATATGGCGACAGCGTAAAGGTTACGGGTATCGTACAGAGGAACGGCCAGAACCTCGGATGGTATCAGATCGCTTATGGTGCAGGAAATGGCTATATCTCTGCCAATTTTGTATCTGAAAAAGCTCCGGAAAAGAAAGAAGAATCCGATGAATCCAAAAAAGCAACAGGCGTGATGACCATTTATTCTCCTGAAGGAAACGAAGTAACCGTTTACGAATCGACTGACGGCGGCTGGTACGACAAGCCCGGCAACAGATATATCCGT
>CACZSZ010000210.1 GCA_902783945.1 uncultured Lachnospiraceae bacterium | reverse complement strand
AGACGGGATTCGAACCCGCGACCCCAACCTTGGCAAGGTTGTACTCCACCCCTGAGCCACTCGCGCATGTCGTTTGACGACATTGATAAATATACACTACCCTATTCTATTTGTCAAGAACAAACTTCCTAATTCCTAATGACCGCACTGATAACGTATTGATTGTTAGGAAAACTTTTCTGAGAAATGTTTTCCAGGCGGATCAGGTCAACGTCTATCCAGAACTCCTCCGCAGCGATCAGAATATGAGCGAGCATACCGCCGAAGTTCTGCTCTTCCTTAGTGTACCTGGCAAAACGCTCTACCTGATGTTTTTTTGTGAAGATATGGATCCTGTTATCGTAAACAACAAATCGCCATGGCTGTGCATTTCCGACTGACGGTGCCAGCCTTGCTGCTTCCAGCAGCTGTCTCACCCATTGCCTCGGAATTTCCTTGAATACACAGAGTTCCTCCAGTGCGAGACGCCTGGCATCGCCGTGCTTTCTGAGATATGAATCTCTGCTTACCCCGAAGCCCACAACTCCGACTGCTTTCTTTTCTGATCCCAGCTGCCGTTTTTCTTTCCGCAGCATGTCTGAATCCAGAAAACGCGTACCGTATCCCAGTGTACAGAGATACAGGACCATGTGCTCCATCATATATCCTATATTCATCTGATGCCGCTGTTTTTCCTCTGAATAAAAGATCAGATAATACGGAGCTCTGACCCCCTGCAGCGGAATATTCCTGAATACTTTGCCGTCATCCTTCAGGATCCTCACTTCTGTCCGTATATTGCCGACCAGTTCCGGAAGTTCCCTGAAATGATCGTGGATTTTTTCCAGTTCTTCTGCAGGAATCTCGTCAGCCCTGAATTTTTTGACCGTTTTTCTTGTGAATATAGCTTCGTAAAGATTCATTTGCAAGCACTCTTAAAAAGTAATTTTCAGTAATTCGATCAGCAAACCCCAGAATACACCGGACCCGTACAGGATACACATGATCTGAAGATTCTTTTTTAGATGCCGGTGGGAACGGAATAATACCAGAAGCCCCACCCCGGCACCTACAAGAAGGCCGGCCATCATCTGTCCGCTTCCCAGAATTCCTTTAAGGTACAGCTCCGTGATCATAACAGATGCACCACAGTTGGGGATCAGCCCGACCAGTCCCGCCAGAAAAACACCCGTCACCGGGCGGTTCACCAGCACGCTGCCCAGCGCTTCTTCGCCAATAAACTCAATCAAAAATCCGATCACAAGCGACAGCAGGAAAATGAACAATGCGATCTGAAGAGTGTGCCGCAGAGCTGAAACAAAGATATTTCCCTCTTCACAGTGACAGTGGTCCTGCTCACAGAGGTCATGTATATGCCGTTCGTCGTGTACACCCTTTCCGGATTGACGAAGTCGGTTGAAAAAATCCAGTGCAAAACCGGTGACAATAGCCAGAACCGCCTTACTCAACAGTATCTTCAGAATGGTGCCGGCCGGAACCGTCTCGGAAATGAAGATAGGCAGCATTTCATCAGAAGTGGATAAAAAGATAGCCAGCAGGGTACCCAGAGTGATCACTCCGCCGGCATACAGGCTGGACGCAGCAGCAGAAAAGCCGCACTGCGGCAGAATACCGGCCAGGCCGCCGGCAAGCGGCCCCAGTCGCCCTGTCTTTTTTACCAGAGCAACCGTGTGAGCCTGCGCTTTCTCTTCCAGGTATTCCATCAGCAGATATGTCAGATAGAGAAACGGAAGAAGCTTTGCCGTATCGATCACGGCATCAAGCAAAATGTCGGGAATAATACTCATAAAAGCAAGCCGAGCCTTTCTGTCAGAATTCCGGCGTACCCATCAGGTTATACGGCGTGATCTGATACACATAAAAATTCAGCCAGTTGAGGTACAGATTCTGTGACGTACTTCTCCAAAGAAGCAGCGGCTTTTTCCCGGGATCATCGTCCGGATAATAATTGACCGGTACGTCGATCGGCAGACCTTTGCCGACATCACGCCGGTATTCCGAATCCAGCGTCATCCGGTCGTATTCCGGATGTCCCTGTACAAAGACCTTACGCCCCTCGTCAGCCATTCCCAGAAAGAATCCGGCTTTTTCTGAATCGGCCAGGACCAGGATTTTTCCGCATGCCCGGATCTCATCCAGAGGAGTCTCTGTATGACGTGAGTGCGGCGCGAGAAACGCATCGTCAAATCCCCGTACAAGCGGTATCTTGCGGTTGCTCACATCATGCCAGTACAATCCGAACACTTTTTCCTTCAGCGGTTTTTTGTCTATACCGTAGAAATGATACATGGCCGCCTGTGCGCCCCAGCATTGATACATGGTGGATGTCACATGTGACTCTGACCAGTCCATGATCTCCACCAGTTCTTTCCAATAGTCCACTTCCTCAAACGCCATGTTTTCAATGGGCGCCCCGGTTATGATCATACCGTCGAATTTTTCATCTTTTATTTCGTCAAATGTCTGATAGAATTTATTTATATGACTAAGGGAAGTATTCTTTGCATGGTGAGACGTCACCATCATGAAAGTAATATCCAGCTGGATCGGACAATCGGAAAGCAGCCTCAGCAGCTGCAGTTCCGTAGCTTCCTTCAGCGGCATTAAATTCAGGATCAGGATCTGCAGCGGACGAATGTCCTGATGAATTGCCCGCTCCTCATCCATAACAAATATGTTTTCTTCTTCAAGGATCTCTCTTACCGGAAGATCATTCTGAACTTTAATCGGCATAATCCTGATGCCTCCCTGATCATTTTTCTGTCATATAACCGAATGGTATTATTCTAAAAGAAAACCGTTTACCTGTCCAGTGCTGTTTTGGCTGCGGCCGCCTCCAGACTGCGGCGTTCGTCAGCTGTAAGAGCCCGCAGTTCTCCCGGTTTCATGTCCCCGAGCTTCACAGAAGCCACTCTGACCCGTTTCAGTTTTCTGATACCGATCCCCAGACATTTGCACATTCGTCTGATCTGCCGGTTCAGACCCTGTGTAAGAACAAAACGGTATGTTGTACCCTCCAGGTGTTCGACCCTGCAGGGACGCGTTTTCCTGTTCAGTTCTTCCAGCCAAACACCGGCGCGAAGTATATCCAGTTCTTCCGATGTCAGGACACGTGTAACCGTTACCTCGTATTCTTTTTCGTGTTCATTGCCGGGCCGCATCAGTGTCTCGATCAGACTGCCGTCATCCGTAAGCAGAAGCAGTCCTTCGGAATTCCTGTCAAGACGGCCGGCATACGTCACGCGGACCGGACAGCGGATAAAATCGATCACATTATCCTTTTCCCGTGTATCGGAAGTACACACTATTCCGACCGGTTTATACAGCTTCAGATATGTTTTTTCTGTCAGCGGGACGACTTTTTTCCCATCTACACATACAACATCTTCCTCTTCGACCTGCATGCCGTTTTCCGCTGTTTTTCCGTTTAAAGAAACACGACCGGCTTCCAAAAGCCGGTCTGCTTCCCGCCGCGAGCAAAGCCCGCAGGCACTGAGATATTTATTTATTCTCATTCTGATTAATGCTTTCTCCCCGTTATGCATTGCCTGCCAGATAGTTGGCCAGATCAGGATCGCCATCCAAAACTTCCTGATATTTCGTCTGGACTGACTGGATCAATTCCTGGACAGGCCCTGTCTGCCTGACTTCCTCAATATATTGTTGTATTTCCTCAGGGACGGTGTCGACATTCTGAAGGAAGCCGTCTTCGCCTCTTTTAATATAAATTTCCGTCAGGCCCGGGATAATGCTGTCATAGTTCCAGTACTTATAGTCATATGAGGCATAGGCGACATACGTGTCATCTTCCGGTCCCGGCACTGCCTGCACATGTATGTTGTCATAATACTCGATGATCTCACTCTGTCCGTCTACCTGAAGCTGATATAAATAATTCTGAACAACATTCAGTACTTCAGGATTATCTTCCTGCATTCTTACCTCGGGAGTCGGTTCCGGTGTGGGAGTCGGTGTCGGTGTAGGTGTCTCCGTCGGTGTCGGTGTAGCTGTAACAATATCTGTCTTGGATTCGGATTTTGTCTCCGCTGATGACGACGATACTGTTGTTGTAGTCACATTTCCGGCAGCAGCTGTCGTATTTGTCGCTGCAGTTGCTACCCCGGTCTGTGTTCTGTTGGAAAATCCTCTGTAGACCAGAAACGCTGCCAGGGCGGCAATGACTACGATCAGGATCAACAACAGATAGCGCAGATTATCAGAGATCCATTCACGCACTGGATTTACTCTGGTGTTTTTTCTCCTTTTTTTTGCCATTGCCTTCCCCTTTCTGCTAATCGTCAGCGCGCCTGAAAGGAATCGAACCTCCGACACACGGTACCGGAAACCGTTGCTCTATCCGCTGAGCTACAGGCGCATCTCATATT
>CACZSZ010000209.1 GCA_902783945.1 uncultured Lachnospiraceae bacterium | reverse complement strand
TCTATTCAGCTCTGCGCTTCGAACCCCGAAACGTCCATCACCGAAGCGTACTCGAGATTACCAGAGCACTGCTGCAGGGATGAGGCTGTAATTCTTGCTTTCATCTCCCTCCGGTCTGCCGGGCCCAGAGGTCGGCGTACTCGCCGCCTTTTTCCAGCAGCTCGCTGTGGACGCCGTCCTCGGTGATCTCACCGTTCTTCAGTACGACGATCCGGTCAAGGCTCGCCACGGTGGAAAGCCGGTGAGCGATCACGATCGCCGTGCGGCCTTTCATCAGATTCTGCAGCGCGGCCTGGATCAGCTGTTCACTCTCGGAATCCAGAGCACTGGTAGCCTCGTCGAGCACGAGGATCGGGGCATCTGTGAGGATCGCCCTGGCGATGACGATCCGCTGCCGCTGCCCGCCGGAAAGCTTCACGCCGCGTTCGCCGGTGATCGTATCAAAGCCGTCAGGGAGCTGCTCGATAAACTCCAGCGCATTGGCATCGGCGGCCGCCTGCCGGATCTCCTCGATAGATGCTTCCGGCCGGCCGTAGGCGATATTTTCGGCGATCGTTCGATGAAACAACAGAGGTTCCTGAGGAACATAAGCGATCTGGCGGCGCAGGCTCACCTGTGTCACTTCCGATATTTCCTGGCCGTCCACAAGGATCTGCCCCTCCTGGATATCCACAAGGCGCAGCAGAAGCCGGGTCAGCGTGGTCTTTCCTGAACCGGACTTGCCTACCAGGCCGATCCTCTGCCCGGCCGGAATATACAGATTGAAATGTTCAAAGACAGCCGTCGGCACATCGGCATCAGTATACCAGAAACTCAGATCCGAAAAAGAAATATCACCGTTCGAAACCACAAGATCCCGGGCATCCGGCTTGTCCGCGACCATCAGCGGCTCATCCAGAATGACCACCATATCGTGTGCATCGCCGAAACAGCGGTTAATACTCTGCATGACAGATGTCAGCATGTTGAAGCGCAGCGTCAGGTTGTTGGTGTAGGAAAACATCATCACCAGCGTGCCGGCGCTGATACCGAACCAGGCATTGCCGCCCGCCAGGAAAAAAGTAAGAATGGCCATGATCGCGACGATCATCGAAGAGGCGACGGCACCCGAAAAGAGCGACCCCCGCATTCTCTTCGAGTCGGTCACATACACCTCCCTGTTGATCCGGCCGAACAGGTCTTTTTCATACTGTTCCCTGCCGGAGGTCTTGACCGCCAGGATATTTGTGATGCTGTCGGAAAGCTCACCCGAGAGACGGTTCTGTGCGCCCGCTGTCTCGGTATTCAGCTTCTGCAGCCGCTTGAAGATGTGGTATACGACCACGATATAGACAAACAGAAAAATCGCCAGGATCAGCACGTACAGCGGGACCAGCGGAAGAAGGATCACGATGATAAAGACGACCGTCGCCACGGCCGGTATTACGGAATAGGTCACTGTCTGCATCAGCTGGTTGTAGGCGTTGGCAAATTTGCTGGTCTGACTGACAAGAGATCCTCCGAACCGGTTGTTGTGAAATGTCATGGACTGGTTGGAGAGCACGTCGAAACAGAGCGTGGAAAGATCATAGTACACCAGGATCTGCAGCTTCCACAGGCTGTAGTCCTGCAGCTTGCTGCTGACCTGGCCCAGCACGTTGCAGAGGATCAGCAGCAGGATATCCGGCCCGAACACCGCAAAGACCTGATCCGCGGAAACATGCGACGTACTGATCCTGTCCACGATCCGCGCAATGATCAGCGGATTGCCGAAGGTCAGGAAGTAGGCATAGCCGGTGGATGAAAGGATATCCAGCAAAAAGAACGGCCAGTGCCGCAGGGTGGCCCTGCCGTAGTAATACAGCGTGCGCTTTGTAACCGACTGCCTGTTTTTCTGTTTACTTTCTGCCATCCGATCCCCGCCTTCAATCGATCTGATCGATCTGTACTTCAAAAACCCGGTGCCGGCATGCAGAATATCATGCATGCCCTGATACTTTATCATATCAGATTCCGGAAGTATTTCCATCCCCTGCGAAGGACATGGAGATAAGGGCGGAAACGCAGCCTGCTTATCTAATGATGCCGGTTTTTTCTGACAACATACCCCATACGTTTCCTGTCATATACCAGCTCCATCTCCAGAATGCCTTCCTCGCTCAGATGGGCCCGGATATCATCCAGATCTCTCTGGATTGTTCTGTTGTCAACCTCAAAACGGCTCGCTTCTTCTGCCTTTATCAATACGCTGCCTTTCAGCAGGCGGTCATACATACTCAGAATTCGTTCTGCTTTCGACATGGTATTCCCTTTCTCTCAACCCCTGAAGGTCATATAATGTCTATCTGTGATTAAAGACACCCGCAAAACCGGATTGGTTCAAATATCCGGAAAAATTCGCTCAAATTGCTTTGACACTATTTGTCTATCTGTCGGGAAATCTCACAAATTTCCGTGCGCACTGCGGGAGATCCGTTCAAAACAGACGGAAGAACCGCCGATTTATGCTATACTGGAATAGAAAGTGAAAATATAAGCTGAAATCTGACCGGCAGACTTTATGAAAGTGCCCCGGATGTGAGGATAGAAATGGAAAGTAAAACACAAGTGATCTGTGATTCTGTGGGAAAAGTCATCATCGGAAAGGAAAATGTCATCCGGAGAGTACTGATGGCGTTTCTTTCTGAAGGACATGTCCTGCTGGAAGATGTACCCGGAACAGGCAAGACGACGCTGGCCATGGCTTTTGCCAGGGTGCTGGGGCTGGACAGCCGGCGGGTCCAGTTTAATTCCGATACATTGCCATCGGACATCATCGGCTTTTCCGTCTACGACCACGAACAGCGCCGGCTTATCTATCAGCAGGGAGCGATCATGACAAATCTGCTTCTGGCGGACGAGATCAACCGCACATCCAGCAAGACGCAGTCTGCACTGCTGGAGGCAATGCAGGAGAGACGCGTCACGGTGGACGGCGTCACACATCCGCTGCCGGATCCTTTTCTGGTAATTGCCACGCAGAACCCGGCCGGGTCGGCCGGCACTCAGATGCTTCCGAACGCACAGCTCGACCGTTTTCTTGTGCGTCTTTCCATGGGGTATCCGGAGCGTGCCAGCCAGATCGAGATCATGAAAGACCGCCAGCAGGGCGATCCTCTGGATTCCTGTACTCCTGCCGTCACGCGTGAGGAATTTATGGAAATGACCGCGTGCGTCCGGCAGATCCATGTCAGTGATCTGATCTATGAATACATCACCGACCTGATCGAAAATAC
>CACZSZ010000208.1 GCA_902783945.1 uncultured Lachnospiraceae bacterium | reverse complement strand
TGTTGTACGCCCTGGTGCACCGGACACATCATCTCAACTTCTTTCGAATAGATCATCGTGTTTCTCCTTTCAAATATATTCGCTCATATTCTCGCATTTTTACCCGGCCGTGTAAAGGCTTTTCATCAAGACTTTGAGAAATTTTTATCAGTTTTTCCGCTCTTTTTATAAAAACCGGCCGTTCTTTCAAACTGTCTGCGCAGCATGGCACGGTGATCCTGCACGCGGACGGCATCTGTGTGACGGGAAATAAACCCTTCCAGTTTTTCCATATATTCTTCCGTTCCGATCTTTCCTTCTGCCACATACGTAAGTCCCTTCTCCCAGCTTGCTGTCAGTTCGGGATTCAGCAGAGGTCTGATTGAAACATATACAACATCATAGACCATCTCTCCCATCTGTGTAGGTGTGATCACCTGTGTTTTTTTATTTAATGCGAGGTAATGGATATTCACGAGTTTTTTCAGGATCTCGGCGCGTGTGGCTGAAGTGCCGATCCCACTTCCCCGAATCTGCTCCCGCAGTTCTTCATCTTCGATCAGCTGTCCCGCATTTTCCATTGCCAGGATCATGGATCCCGATGTATATCGCTTGGGCGGCTTGGTCTCGCCTTCCCGTATCCGATAGTCCGTCAGATCCAGCCTGCTTCCTTTACGCAGACGACTGACTGCTTCCAGAAAAGCGGTGTTTCCCGTGATCTCCTGTTCGCCGTCTGACGGCTCTCCGATTTTTGATGTCCCGTCCTGTTTTATATCTTCCGTATCCTGTTCCGGTTCCGAAGCACTGTTCTTCCGGCGTTTCTGCCCCTCACGGCGGGCCACTTTCAAATACCCTTCTTCCTTCAGCACACGGAAAGAAGCAAAAAAATGTTCTGTGCCGAGCGCGGTTTCCAGGCTGACTTTCTGATAAACTGCAGGGGGATAAAAAATACTCAGGAATCGACGCACGATCAGATCATAGATCTGCGCCGAAGTCTGTGAAAGTCCTTTTAATGCTCCCAGGCCCTGTCCTGTCGGAATGATGGCATAATGGTCCGTGATCTGTTTATCATCCGTATACCGCGTCTTCCCGATTCCCTTCCAGGTACCGTTCTGCAGCGTCTCTTCCGCATATACCGCAGCAGCCGGATATCCGCACAATCCCTTCAGATTCCTGTCGATCTGTTTGGCGATCGCCGTGGATAGTACACGCGCATCGGTACGCGGATAAGTGACAAGTTTCTTCTCATATAATTCCTGCACAACGGACAGCGTCTGGTCAGGACTTATCTTAAGATATCTCGACCCGTCATTCTGAAGTTCCGCCAGATTGTATAACAGCGGCGGATTCTTTTTCTGAGTCTTTTTTTCCGCCTTTACAACGACAGCCGTCTGCGGCTCTTCCCCCCGCAGAAACTTGATCAGTTCTTCCGCATCTTTCCGTTCGCGAAATCCGTTTTCCTTATATAGTTTTGGCGATCCTTCATAACGGCTGCCCGGAACGGCTCGCCATTCCGCCTCAAAGGGCTGTCCTTCACAGCGATGTTCCGCCATGACGCGGTAAAAGGGGGTTTTTACAAAACTGCGGATTTCTCTTTCTCTTTTCACGACCATCCCTAATACACAGGTCATGACGCTTCCCACGGATACAGCCTGATATTTGCGGCCGATGTATCCTGTCACATCGTTGGCGTAACGGATGGAGAGCGCACGTGAAAAATTGATCCCCATTAGATAATCTTCTTTTGCCCGAAGATATGCCGCATCTGAAAGCGCATCATAGGCTGAAAGATCTTTTGCCTCCCGTATTCCCCGTAATATCTCTTCTTCCGTCTGGGAGTCGATCCAGACACGTTTCTGCTTTTTGGAGGCAGGTACTTCCGCCATCATGGCTACCAGCCTGTAAATATATTCCCCTTCCCGTCCGGAGTCCGTGCAGACGTAGATCGTCTCCACATCATCCCTGAGAAGCAGACTTTTGACGGTCTGAAATTGTTTCTGTACTCCCGGGATCACTTCGTAGAGAAAATCCTGCGGTAAAAAAGGCAGTGTGTCAAATGACCACCGCTTCAGCTTTTCGTCATATTTATCCGGATAACTCATGGTAACAAGATGTCCGACGCACCATGTCACTATCGCATGTTCCGATTCCAGCCAGCCGTCCCGGCGCTGCATGTTTTCGTGCAGAGCTGCGGCAAATTCCCGGGCGACCGACGGTTTTTCAGCTATAAATAATGATTTTCCCGGCATATATTCTCCGTTCGCATTTAAGAATCAGCACCGCCGGACTGGGTATCCCGTTCCGGCGGTACAAACAGTTTACTTTTCAGTGATATATCCTTTTGACACGAGCGTCTCCGCGCAGAGGACAGCGCCGCCTGCGGCGCCGCGCAGCGTGTTGTGCGAAAGGCCCACAAACTTCCAGTCAAACAGCGTATCTTTTCTCAGTCTGCCGAAGGAAATACCCATACCATTTTCATAATTCACATCCTGTGTGACCTGCGGTCTGTTGTCTTCCCGCAGATACTGAATGAACTGTCCCGGAGCACTCGGAAGAGCATGCTCCTGTGGATAACCTCGAAAGCTTTCAGCAGCCTGTACCAGCTCTTCAAATGACGGATCTTTGCGGAATTTGACAAAAACTGCCGCCGTATGTCCGTTCAAAACCGGTACGCGCAGACACTGGGTCGTGATCTTCATGCAGTCGGATTTTATGATCTGTCCGTCTTTGATGCTGCCCCAGAGGCGCAGCGGTTCCTGTTCACTCTTCTCTTCTTCTCCTCCTATATAGGGGATCACATTACCAACCATCTCCGGCCAGTCCGCAAAAGTCTTTCCGGCTCCGGAAATAGCCTGATATGTCGTTGCGATGACTTCATACGGCTCATAAGCCATCCAGGCAGTCAGGATCGGTGCATAGCTCTGGATCGAACAGTTCGGTTTGACCGCAATGAAGCCGCGCTTTGTGCCCAGACGCTTTTTCTGGAATTCGATGATGTCAAAATGTGCATCGTTGATCTCCGGCACGACCATAGGGACATCCGGTGTCCAGCGGTGTGCACTGTTATTGGAAACGACCGGAACTTCCGCTCTGGCATATTTCTCTTCGATCTCACGGATCTGGTCTTTCGGCATGTTCAGCGCACAGAAGACAAAATCAACGGCCTTTGCGATTTCTTCTGTCTGATCGATATTCAGGACCGGCATATTCCGGATATATTCCGGCATCGGCGTTTCCATTTTCCACCGGCCGCCGACTGCTTCTTCATATGACATACCTGCGCTGCGGCTGCTTGCTGCCACAGCAGTGACCTGAAACCACGGGTGATGTTCCATTAATGTAACAAAGCGCTGTCCCACCATACCGGTTGCGCCAAGGATTCCCACTTTAAGCTTTTTCTCCATAGTCTTACTCCTTCTGCTGTTGCTCAATCCATCTTACTCTATACACGGACATTTAATAAAAGTCCCTGAAGTGCAGCAATGCCTCAAGTACACCGCCGGCTATAGCCATATCTTTTTCCGGGATCACATCCCGCAGAAAAGGTGTTTTTCCTGTATAGACAACGGCACCGTAACGCCCTGGTTCGACAGGTGCTCCCTCGGGCAGGATACCGCTGAGGATCCCGTCCTCCGGACAGACGACGGGGTCACTGTCGACAACAGCCAGTGTATCTCCTTTTCTTACAGGATCACCGATCTCACTTACAGGATAAAACAGACCTCCTCCTGGAACAGCAATGCGGTAATGATTCCTTTTTGAACCGATCCTGTCCATCTGTGATGCACCGGCAAATCCAGTGCCCTCATACCACACCTGACCGCAGAAGCCTTCCCTGTGTGCGATCACTGCCGCATGACAATTCTTTCCGGGATGAAACCGGTCGCCTACTCCGATCACGATCGGGGCATCTCCCATATTTGTATCAGTCGGTTTTTCCTCCATAACTGTATCAATGCAGGCATCAAAAGGAAGGGTTCCACGCATATTGCCGTCCGGATCCGCGATCACGGCAATCCTGTCACGACGCAGGATATGTACGGCCTGTTCGGGATCTTTTGCGGCAGATGCACCGATCCCAGCAACATCTGTTGTCCCTTTGCGCAACGCTTCCGCAAAACAGATATTCCGCCGGAGAGCGTGCGGATGCTCCCGGTCACTCATGACGATCCTGCAATTGGCGCGATAGAGCCGTGCAGCAATGGCACTGGCCGTCACTCCGGCGCCGCGGATATATACTAACATTTACTCTCCTCCAGATAGGCCTGATTTTGCCGGATCATTTCCTTCATGGCGTCTGTCCCCGGCCCGCCGGCCGTATTTCTCCGATCCGCACAGGTTTCCAGTTTCAGAGCCTCGTAAATATCTTCTTCGAATGCTTCGGAAAATTCTTTCATTTCGTCAAGAGACAGATCATCGATCGCACACCCCTTTTCCAGGCAGGACAGAACTATCCGGCCTGTGACAGCATGTGCATCGCGGAAGGGAATCCCCTTTCCCACAAGATAATCAGCCGCATCCGTAGCATTTGTAAAACCCTGCACGGCTGCACGGCGGAGTATATCTTTCCGGAAGCACATGGTGGAAAGCATACCTGTGTACAGTCGGATACAGGAGCAAACGGTATCAATGGCGTCAAAAGACAGCTCTTTATCCTCCTGCATGTCTTTATTATATGCAAGCGGCAGACCCTTCATGGTTGTGAGCATCTGTATCAGTGCCCCGTATACACGCCCTGTTTTGCCGCGGATCAGTTCGGCTATGTCCGGATTCTTTTTCTGCGGCATGATAGAACTGCCTGTGCTGTAGGAATCGTCGATCTCCACATAGCGGTAATCATCAGAATTCCAGATACAGATTTCCTCACATGAACGGCTCATATGCATCTGGATAACAGATAATGCAAAAAGTGTCTCCAACAGATAATCTCTGTCTGACACGGCGTCCATACTGTTGGCAGAAGGCGCATCAAATTCAAGAAGTTCCGCCGTATAGGCTCTGTCCAGGGGATACGTTGTCCCTGCCAGCGCCCCGGCTCCGAGCGGACAGGTATTCATTCTCTTCCGGATGTCAGCCAGCCTCTCTCTATCCCGCCGGAACATCTCAAAATAAGCCCCGAAATGATGTGCCGCCGTGACAGGCTGCGCCTTTTGAAGATGCGTGAAACCGGGCATATATGTTCCTGTATTGTCCTCAATGATCTTTTCGACCGCGTTAAGCAGGGTATACAGCAGCCCGTCTATCTGTTCGATCTCTTCGCGGACGTACAGTTTCATATCCGTTGCAACCTGATCATTCCGGCTGCGGCCCGTATGCAGTTTCTTTCCTGCCTCACCGATCCGTTCTGTCAGTACCGCCTCCACGAAACTGTGTACATCCTCGTAACTGTCTGTGATCTCCAGAACTCCGTCCCGCACATCCTGCAGGATCTGTTCCAGCGCTGCACGGATCGTCTCGCCTTCGGAGTCACTCAATATCTTCTGTTTTTTCAGCATTTTCACGTGAGCAATACTGCCCTGTATATCCTGCGGCAGCAGCCGCTTGTCAAATCGGATCGATGCGTTGAAATCATAGACCAGCTGATCCGTATCCTTAGTAAATCTTCCGCCCCAAAGCTGTGCCATATTTTTTCCTTTCCTGTATCCTGAAAACATTTCGGACTCTTATGATCCGTGATCACACGGCTGCTGCATTTCCGGCCGTTTTTTCTCTTTCATTCCTTGAAAACACACAACCGCAATAATTCTGCCTGTAAAGATCGTACATCCGTGACAACTCCAGAGATCGTTTGTATCCGTCCCGTTTCTTAAAATCAGAAGGAAGATACGTGACTCCGTACCGCTCCGAGATCTCCTGACCGATGCGGTTGATCTCCTCCGCATTTTTCAATGGACTGATCGTCAGTGTCGTGGCAAAATAATCACATTTTCTTTCAGCCGCTTCCCGTGCCGCTTCTTCAAGCCGCAGCGAAAAACACTTCCGGCACCGCTCTCCGCCTTCCGGCACCGTTTCCAACCCCCTGGAGATTTCATAGAAGCGTTCCGGATCGTACGGTCCCTCCAGAAAATGTACACTGTGCTGAAATTTCATTTCACTGATCAGACGTGCCAGCTCGCCGGACCGGAATCGATATTCATCCTCAGGCGCGATATTCGGATTATAGAAAAAATCAAAAATCTCGAAGTACGGCGAAAGGTACTCTAATACATAACTGCTGCAGGGAGCACAGCAGCTGTGCAGCAGAAGCCTGGGAACTGTTTTTCTTTCTCCTGTTTTTTCAAGAATTTTTTCAAGATCTTTCTGATAATTTTGCACTTGTCTGTCTGCCTTGGCTCCTGCCGTTTAACCAAAAAGCGCATCCACAAAAGAATTCGGATCAAACTTCTGCAGATCGTCGATCTGTTCCCCGACGCCGATATACTTGACCGGTGTCTCCAGCTCAGACTGTACGGCCACTGCGATCCCGCCTTTTGCCGTACCATCCAGCTTTGTGATAATAAGTCCGGTCACATCCGCCACTTCCGCAAAACTCTGTGCCTGCGCAAGAGCGTTCTGGCCGGTCGTACCATCCAGTACAAGCAGTGTCTCCAGATATGCCTCGGGATATTCTCTTCCAATGATCCGGTAGATCTTTCCCAGTTCATTCATCAGGTTTTTCTTGTTGTGAAGCCGGCCGGCAGTATCTACGAGCAGCATGTCCGCATTGCGTGCCCGGGCTGCCTGAATGGCATCATACACAACAGAGGAAGGATCCTGGCCTTCCTGTCCGGAAATCAGATCTACCCCGGCTCTCTCAGCCCAGACAGTGAGCTGTTCCAGAGCTGCCGCACGGAAAGTATCTGCCGCTGCGATAACTACCTTCTTGCCTTTATTTCTCATTTTTGCGGCAAGTTTTCCCACCGTCGTTGTTTTTCCGACACCGTTCACTCCGATCACCAGAACAACTGATTTTTTCTTTTCAAAATCATAGTCTGTCTCATTCGTGCGCATCTGCTGCTTGATGCAGTCACACATATACCGCTTGCAGTCTGACGGTTTGGTGATCTCCATATCACTGATCAGATCTTTCAGATTTTCAATGATCGTCTCAGTAGTCTCAATTCCCATATCGCTGGCGACAAGCGCCTCCTCCAGACATTCATAAAACTCATCGTCGATCGTATCGCATCCGAATGCTTCGTCCAGATTTTCCTGAAGGCTGTTTCTGGATTTTCTGAGACCGGCAAACAATCTGCCGAAAAAACCTGGTTTCTTTTCAGTATTATATGCATCTGCCATTTCTTCTTATTTCTCCCGTAATCTGTCATTTGTCCAGCTGAGATTCGATCAGATCGACCGAAACCATTGCCGAAATACCCTTCTCCTGCATTGTAATGCCATACAGACGGTCTGCTGCCGTCATAGTCCCGCGCCGGTGTGTGATCACAATAAACTGCGTATTCTTTGTCAGCTTGTGCAGATATTTTGAAAATCTGCCGATATTATTGTCATCCAGAGCAGCTTCGATCTCATCAAGGAGACAGAACGGAGACGGTTTCAGATCCTGAATGGAAAACAGCAGGGCAATAGCCGTAAGTGCTTTTTCGCCTCCCGAAAGCTGCATCATATTCTGAAGTTTTTTGCCCGGAGGCTGCGAAATGATCTGAATTCCGGAATCCAGAATATCTTCTTCCTCCACCAGCTCCAGTGTTCCTTTTCCACCTCCGAAAAGTTCCTTGAAAACTATGTCAAACTTTTCTCTTATCTCAGAAAATTTTTCTCTGAACTGGCGGCGCATACCGTCATCCAGTTCCTTAATGATCCCGTGAAGCGTATCTGCCGCTGTGACAAGATCCTGATGCTGTGCGCTGAGAAAATCATGCCTTTCTTTCAGTTCTTTATATTCTGAAACTGCATTGACATTGACATCACCGAGAGCACGGATTTCTGCCTTTCTTTCCCTGATATCTTTGCGCAGCTGCGCGCGGGAAGGATTCCCGCCAAACTGATAGTCCGTGAGCTGGTCCGGTGTAAGCTGGTATTCTTCGTACAGGTAATTCACCAGATTATCCATGGACTCAGTCAGCTTCTCTTCCTGCGTTTCCAGACGGAAGAGTTCCTGCTCCAGACGAGACCGCTGTTCCGTCAGAGCATCGCGCCGCGCGAAAAAGTCCCGATGATTCTGATTCAGCTCTTCTTTCTGGACCTGCCATTCGGCCGCACATCGTTCACCTTCCTGAATGCCCTCATCAAGAACAGACATGTTGCTGCGGATCGTGCTGATCTCTTCTTCCTTTTTCTGAATGTCTCCGCCTTCTTCCCGCAGATTTTCTTCGAGAGCCTTTTTTTCTTCCTCGATACGCCGCAGTTCCCCTGCAGCTGTCTTTACTTTCTCCGAAGCAAAAACAACCTGCTGCTGCCTGTTGGAGCATTCCAGCCTGGCCGCATCCTGTTCTTCCACGGCAGCTTTTTCTTTTTCCCGCAGAATGCTTTCCGCCTCACGCAGGGCAGTAATGGAATCCTCCAGCTGCTTTTCTTTTTCTTCGGACTGTGTGAGTTCCTCCCGGATCATCGAAGACGTTTCTCCGATCTCCTTCACCTGATTATCGATCTCTGTGCATTCATCCGTAAGTCTGCCGTATTCCGCACGAAGTGCTTCTGCGTGTTCCCGTCCCGCATCAAGATTCAGACGGGCCGTATTCTGTTCCAGACTCAGATTCTGCAATTCATCAGACAAAGTACTGATTTCTTCGCGAAGCTTCGTTCTTTCGGCACGCCCTGTATCGATAGACTGCTGGATCTCCTCCAGTTCTTTTTTCAGTGAACGTGTGCTTTCTTCCAGTTCCTGGATCTGCCGTTTTCTTCCAAGCAGATTACTGTTGTATTTAAAAGCGCCGCCCGTCATGGAACCGCCCGGACTGAGAAGGTCACCTTCCAATGTGACCATACGGATACTATGACCGGATTTGCGTCCGATCGCTATGGCATGATCAATGGTGTCCACAACGATCGTCTTGCCGAGCAGCTGTCCGATGATCCCGGCATACAGCGCATCACACTGTACTAATTCATCTGCTTTGCCGATCACACCGGTCTCTTTCAGCACATCCTTTTTTTTGAATTCTTCTGTATTGCGGACGGAAGTCAGAGGCAGAAAAGTAGCCCTTCCGAAGTGCCCCCGTTTCAAATACTCGATCAGATATTTTGCCGTACTTTCATTATCTGTCACAATATTCTGCAGATGTCCGCCGAGTGCCGTCTCAATGGCAGTCTCATATTTTTTCTGCGTCTTTATCAGATCGGCCAGAACTCCGTGGATCCCGGGGTTGTTTTTTTTCTGCTCCATGATCTTCTTGACGCTGTTTCCATAACCCTCATAGCGCTCGGCAATATTGCGCAGAGACTCCAGGCGCGAAGAATCCCGATGATAATTTGTCTGGCAGGCATCCAGTTCCTGATGAGCTGTTTCAAGCCTGACGCGGAGAGACTCGCTTTTCCCCTCTTTTTCAGTGATCAGCCTGCGCCGCTCTTCAACTTTTGCAGACACTTCGTTAAGCAGTGACGCAAGTTCTTTTTCCTTCTGTTCTTCAGAAAGTGTATCCTCTTTCATCTCCAGCATACGTGCGGCAAGTTCGGCTTTACGTATACCGATCTGTTCCCGCATAGTATCGTATCGCTGGATTCTCTCTTTAATTACTGTGCGGTCATTGAGAAGACCGATGGTCTCGGCACGTCCTTTTTCCGCTTTTTGTGCATGGATCCCGATTTCCTGCTGAATGTCTCTGACTGCAGCTTCTTTCTGATCCTTTATTTCCAGAGCCTGCTTAAGGAGTTCCTGAAGCGCGGCTTCCTCTTCCTCCTGCCTGGAGGCTGCTTCTTTTCTCTGCTCGTATTCCTCGCGGATACGATTCATCCTGTCACGGAAAAGTTCACTGTTATTCTGCAGTGCACGGATCTGCTCCTCCAGAACACGGATCTGTCCTTCGGATTCCTGCTTCAGCAAAGCTGCTTTCTGCAGATCATCGCGATTTTTTCCGATTTTCTGTTCCAGTTCTTCAAGTTGCTTTTCTATTTCATCATATTCTGTCCGTGTTCTTTCCAGATCTTCATTTGTTCCTGCAAGCTGGGCAGATACGATTTCTTTCTTTTCTTTCAGTTCCTTCTGCTGAGTCTCCGTACTTCCGGATTCAAGAAGAAAGAGCTGAATATCCATCTGTCTGAGATCATCTCTCTTCAGCAGATACTTCTCTGCTTTCTCCGCCTGTTTTTCAAGCGGTCCCAGCTGTCTGGTGATCTCCGTCAGAATGTCTGTGACACGTACCAGGTTGCTCTCTTCCTGCTCCAGTTTCTTCAGTGAAGCAATTTTCCTGCGCTTGAATTTTACAATACCGACGGCTTCATCAAATAGTTCCCGTCTGTCCTCCGGTTTTCCGGAAAGAATACGGTCAATCTGGCCCTGTCCGATGATTGAATACCCTTCTTTTCCGATACCGGTATCATAAAACAGTTCGTGAATATCACGCAGACGGCAGTTTCTCCCGTTCAGCAGATACTCACTCTCTCCCGACCGGTACAGCCGTCTTGTGACCGTCACTTCTTCCGCGTCAAACCGAAGCTGTCTGTCAGCATTGTCCAGTGTGATCGCTACAGACGCAAATCCGAGAGGCTTTCTCCTCTCCGTACCTGCAAAGATCACATCCTGCATATTCCCGCCCCGGAGCTGTTTGGCACTCTGTTCACCGAGTACCCATCGCACGGCATCGGCAACATTGCTCTTACCGCTGCCGTTCGGTCCGACAATACCAGTGATACCCTCGTGGAATTCCAGCTTTGTCTTTCCGGCGAAAGATTTAAATCCCTGCATGTCAATGCTTTTCAGATACATTCTTCAGATCCTTTTCCTTTATATTCTTTCAAAGCACTGAGTGCAGCGGCCTGCTGAGCCGATTTCTTGGAACGCCCCACACCGCTTCCCATACAGCGGTCACTTACATATACCTTGGAAATATAGGCGTTCTCCGGAGTATTTTCCAGAGATTCTTCCGTGCTGTAACGGATATCCACTTTTCCGCTTTCCTGAAGAAATTCCTGCAATTCTGTCTTCCAGTCATGAAAGAAATCCTCTTCACTGAAGTTATTTGCAACTGCATGTTTGATAAACTCGTTTACCGCAAAGGATCCTCCGTCAAGAAAAATGGCACCGATCAGAGCTTCCATAGCATCAGCAAGAAGGGAATCCTTGTCTCTACCGCCTGTTTTTTCTTCCCCTTTTCCCATCTGAAGCCAATCACCGAGGCCTAGATTTCTGGCAGACCTGGCCAGTGAATGTTCACATACAAGACCGGCGCGAAGCTTCGTCAGCTTACCCTCCTGCATATCCGGATAGGAATCATACAAAAGCCAGCTTACGGCAATTTCCAGCACAGCATCCCCAAGGAACTCCAGGCGTTCGTTACAATCCATATACGTCATGTCATGCTCATTTATATAGGAGCTGTGCCGCAGTGCCCTGAGCAGGAGCTCAGGATTTCTGAATGTATATTGTATTGCTTTCTGTACTGTCTGTAACCGTCTCTCATCTGACATGGCAAAACTCTCCGTAATTATAAATATCTTACCTATTTTAGCCTATCCGTTCCGGAAACACAAGCATAGAAAAAGGGAGTACCTTTACCGTACTCCCTGGACTCTTGCAGTTTTTCATTTCAGTCATCGGCCTTTTCCAGAAACTCCCGTATCTTTCCGTTCACATCATGTTCCTGGAATTGCAGTACCTGAAGAAGTGTATTTTTAAACTCCTTTGCTTTAGAACTGCCATGTGTCTTCATGACCAGCCCTTTCAGACCCAGCAGCGGTGCTCCGCCGTAATTACTGGAGTCAAACTTTTTCAGTGTTTCTTTCAGTGCAGGTTTTACCAGAAGGCCTCCGATCTTGGATCTGGCAGAACTCATCATAGCCGATTTCATTTCTGAGAGCAGGACTCCTCCCACTCCCTCAAAGGTCTTGATCACAATATTGCCGACAAATGCTTCCGTCACATAGACATCCGCTGCGCCGGCAGGCACATCTCTTGCCTCGACATTTCCGATAAAATAAATGTCTTTGCATTCCTTCAAAAGAGGATAGGTCTCTTTGCAGAGAGCATTTCCTTTTTCCTCTTCTGCTCCGATATTGATCAATCCGACTCGGGGACGATCCAGTCCCATAACTTCTTTCATATAAATGGAACCGATCACGGCATACTGTACAAGATGCTGCGGACGTGCATCAACACTGGCGCCGCAGTCAATGAGGAGAGACGCTCCTTTCTGTGTCGGGATCAGCGGTGCGAGCGGAGCTCTCTGAATACCGCGGATTTTCTTTACGATAGCCTGACCGCCGACAAGAACGGCTCCTGTACTTCCGGAAGATACAAACGCATCTGCCTCGCCTTTATGCACAAGCTGAAGCCCTACGACCAGCGAAGAGTTCTTTTTGCTCTGTATTGCTTTTACCGGCGGTTCACCTGTTTCGATCACTTCAGTCGTACCGACGATCCGCACTCTTTCTTTAGGATATTGTACCCCTTCCAGTTCTTTGCGGATGGCTGTTTCATCACCTGTGAAAATGACTTCGATACGTTCTTCTTCATTCGCAGCTTCCACCGCACCGCGAACCGGCTCTGCAGGGGCAAAATCACCGCCCATGGCATCCACTACAATTCTTACTCTGTCACTCATACTCTCACTGTCCTTTTATTCCTCTGCCGGCGCCTCAACAGGGGCTTCTGCAGGAGCTTCTGCAGGAGCTTCTTCAGCAGGCGCTTCCTGTGTCGGAGTTGTTTCTGCCGGAGCTTCTGCTGCTTCAGGCACCGGTTCTGTTGCCGTCGTCTGGGCAGCTATTGGCTGACCGGTCTGGACATCAATATATTCGCCATTTTCATTGACGGCAAATCCATCCGGATCAAAATGATACTGTACGCCGTCTATCACGACAGAAGCTGCTTTAGGGAATTTTCCATCAAGCCTGCTGATATACTGATATGCACCCAGATCAGCATTCTGCTGCCAGTACATATCTTCCCAGACTGTCACCTTATACACATCGCTGGTCGACAGATTTACCTTTCCGTCTTTTGTATTCGTAGCCAGCACATAATAATAGGTAGTTCCTCCTTTTGTCGTATCCGGACGGTATGTACTTTCGCGCATATCCTTCAGGAGCGTACCTCCGCCGTTTGAGGAAACATTATTGCTGTACCACTGGTAGGTAACCACACCGCCGTCGCCCACAGAAGCCTGTGTCTCAAGAACCAGATCCGCCCCGGCCTGAACATCCTTTTCACCGGACAGTCCTTCCTGGAAAACCTGCTTTTCAAGAGAAGGATCTATAATTCTGGTATCCAGTTTTTCTCCTTCTTCCGAAACAGATCCGACCTGCTCCACACCTGTATCTGTTCTGCCGATCAGTTTTCCAAATGCATCTGATATGGAACATCCTGACAACAACAGTGCTGTCATTGCGAGAAGTCCACCTGATAACAGTATTTTTCTCCCTTTCATACGTTCCCCTTTTCTTCAGTCATCAGTATTACGGTGCGACTGCATTTATAAAATGTTACAATATGTTTTCTATTTTATTTACAATCCATTGCATTATAGCATGTAGGGAAGACAGCGTCAAGGGAAGGCAAATCTGCCAGACGGAAGAGACTGTCAGACCTGACGCCTGGAACGCCGGATCTGACAGTCTCTACTGCAAAAAAACAGTTTTAAAAACTGCCGTTCATTTTTTTAATCCTGTGATAATAATTATTCAAATACTGCCTGGATCTGAGTATCCTCAAAATCTTTCCATACAAGATCGTTGTGATAGACCCGTTCCGGAAGTCCGATCAGAACACTGACAGCTTCTGCATTAATCGGGTACATCACATCATGCCAGGTTCCTCTTCTCAGGCACAGCAGAGTCCCGGCCGGCACATGGAACACTTCGACTTCGTCCGGACAGAGATCTCCGCCGTTGGCAGGAGCAATAAACAGTACGGCATCTGTATCGACAGGAAGCTGGATCTCTTCTGTATGATCATGATACTCCATTCCGGTACAGATGAAGTTCTCATTCTTGCGGACGATCAGTGAAGAAAATGTGATAGGATCCAGATTGCCGGGAACCCAGCGCACTACATCGCGGTAAAATGTATGATACGTTCCTGTGAGTTCATATCCGGTCGGTCTGACAATATCAAGACAGCTGCCAAACGGGTTAAAAGCTTCAGGTGTCAGTTCTTTGACTTTGACTTTTCTCGTAGTCATAACATATCCTCCATTTACGTGAAACCGGCATACCTGCCGCTGTCGGACAGATATGCCGGATCTTTTTATTTCTTTAATTAATTACAATGTCAGGACGACCTTCATGGATCCATCGCCCTTTCCGGCCACTTCAAAGGCATGCTCCCACTCATCAATTGAGAATACATGAGATGTCACACCGGCTGTCGGAAGCTTTCCGGATGCGATCCAGTCGATCACAGTCGGGAAGCAGTACGGTGACAGATGTGCACCGAGCAGATCCAGTTCTTTGGAATCGCCGATAATGGACCAGTCAACTGTTGTTTCACTGCCGAAAACCGAGAACTCAACAAAGCGTCCCAGCTTGCGGATCATGTTCAGACCCTGGATAACACTGGGCGGAGCGCCTGTGGCTTCAACGTAGATATCACAGCCATAGCCGTCTGTCAGTTTTCTGATTTCTTCAACAACGTCACATTCTGCCGGATTGAATACCAGATCAGCGCCGAATTCCAGACATTTGTCCAAACGGTCTTTCTTCAGATCGAGCATGATCAGTTTTTTCGGGTTGCACAGTCTTGCTGCTCCCAGCATACCCATGCCGAGCGGACCGGCGCCGGAAATAACAACAACGTCATCATATGTGATCTGTGCTCTGTCGATGCAATGCTTTGCGCAGGCATACGGCTCTACCAGAATGGCCTTCTCCATTTCCAGATCTTTCGGAACTTTATATACCAGGCCCGTTTTGTTGATACGGACATATTCTGCCATACCGCCGTTGACATTACTCTGGAAGCCATAGATGTCATGTTTCTGGCACATCCAGTATCTTCCTGTCTTACAGAACATACACTCGCCGCACGGAGCGATCTGCTCGACCGCAACACGATCACCGACTTCAACACCATGAGCACTCTTGGCGCCGACAGCAACGACTTCACCGAGGAACTCATGTCCCGGGATAAACGGAGGTTTCACCCATGCCGGCTGATTTGCGTCGCCCCAGAATTTGGCAGCGCCATGCTGAGCTTTGACATCACCCGCACAGATACCGCAGGCTTCGACTTTGATCAGGATCTGCTCATCATCGATTTCGGGAACCGGAAAATCAGTCTCAAGACGATAATCATTCAGGCCGTACGCAACAAGTGCTTTCATCTTTTTCGGAATGCTCATTCTGTTACTCCTTTCATCTTGTTGTAACGAAGAAATAATATTTGATAATGGATCTCTCCTGTTATCGATCAGGTGTTTGTCGCTTTGTTTCTGCTTGTGATCGCCGGGATCAGAACAGCAATGAGGATGATGACACCCTTGACGACGATCTGCGGATAAGCCGGGACC
>CACZSZ010000207.1 GCA_902783945.1 uncultured Lachnospiraceae bacterium | reverse complement strand
GCTCTCTCCGGAGCTGCTCACGGGACTGCTGCGGGAAAGAATGGGATTTAACGGATTGATCAGCACCGACGCTACACCGATGGTCGGTTTTACCGGGGCCATGCCGCGCGAAGAGGCCGTTCCCCGGGCGATTGAGAGCGGCTGCGATGTAATCCTCTTCAATAAAGACATCGACGAAGATTTCCGATTCCTGTTGAACGGATTGAAAACAGGTTTGTTAAGTGAACGGCGTCTGGATGAAGCGGTACTGCGGATCCTTGCCACGAAGGCAGCGCTTGGGCTCCATTTGAAACAGGCGCAGCATAGACTGGTACCCGAAAAGCCGGCATTGGAAATGGTGGGCTGTCGGACGCATCGTGACTGGGCGAAGCAGACGGCTGACCAGGCAATTACTCTGGTGCGGGATGAAAAGAAACTGCTGCCGTTATCACCGGAAAGATTCAAACGTGTATATCTGAATATCATTCAGAAAGATTCTGATCCCGGACATCCGTTTGTGCAGGCCTGGAAACACAGATGGGAGGCAGAAGGATTTGAGGTTGCAGTGCGTGACAGAAGGGTGAGTATCGGCGTACAGGATTTTGCGGATCCTGCCGGCCTGAGTCCGGAAAAACAGCGGCTGATGCACGAAATGTATCGCTCTGTGAGTGAAATGAAACAGGATTATGATCTCTATGTATATATCTGCAACATGGAGAACGCGTCCAATAATACAACACTCAGACTGAACTGGAATGTGTGTTTCGGACTGGGGGATGATGCGCCCTGGTTCAGTGCGGAAATTCCGGTACTGATGATCTCCACAGCCTGTCCGTATCATTTGTTTGATGCTCCGATGATCGGTACGTATATCAACGCATACAGCGGAAACCATGAATTCTGTGATGCCGTAATGGACAAGATCATGGGGCGGTCTGCTTTTAAAGGCACCAGTCCGGTAGATCCGTTCTGCGGGAAGGATTATATATGAGAGCTTTGATTTTTGATCTGGACGGTGTTCTTGTTTTTACCGATGCGTTTCACTATCAGGCCTGGAAGGAAATGGCTGACAGACTCGGTATTTATTTTGATGAGAAGATAAACAACAGGCTTCGGGGTGTCAGCAGAATGGACAGTCTGGAGATCATTCTTGAAAAGTATCACGGGGCTCCTCTTTCCTACGCGGAAAAGTGCGCGCTGGCTGACGAGAAAAACGAGACATATAAAAAGCTCCTGCAGACAATGACTCCGGATGATGTCTCGCAGGAAGTAAGGGAGACGCTGAGAGAACTCAGATGCAGGGGGCATAAACTGGCAGTGGGTTCATCCAGTAAAAACACCCGGTTTATTCTTGCACAGACAAATCTGAAAGACGCGTTTGACGCCGTGTCGGACGGCACGAATATTACCAGGTCAAAACCGGATCCCGAAGTGTTTTTGAAAGCGGCCATGTTTCTCGGGGAACAGCCCGGGAACTGTCTGGCGGTGGAAGATGCCGAAGCCGGTATTGATGCAGCAAAAAGCGGCGGTATGAAAGCAGCCGGCATCGGGGAGGCGGCAAAATATGTGCGCACGGACTACCCGTTGCAGAAGATCTCGGAACTGCTCGAATTGGATTTTGGTTAAGGAACTTGAAAATAGAGGAAGTACAGAACCAGCTCCTTTCTAAAATTGTTCCCACATGTGTTCCCGCATTGCCGGAAACCGCGTGGTTGCCGGGTTTGAAGGTTTCTAAAACCCTTCGACTCCCACCGTCTCCGGTTTCTTAAAGGAGCGGGAAGTCTTATACTGCATTTACGGGCGCTGGAGGATTTAAAATGATAAGAGAGGATCTCTGTGCAAATCTTTTCGGGACGCAGAGGACGCAGGTTTTCTCCAGAGGACCAGGCGCGTAGCACCGTCGCAAATCCTGTCGCTTCGATACTTTTTTTTCAGGGGTTTTGGAAAGATCCGAACCCCTTTTTTCTTTCCCAAATCCACTGAAAATCTACTACGCGTCATTTCTTACCCATAATAACGAGCAGATTCCTTATGTTTTGGTTAATAGTTTTTCAAGTTTCTTTATATACTTTGGGCTGAATAATGATGTTCCTGGTAGCCGGAGCGGCGCTGACCGCACTGTTCCTGAAGAAAACAGGCCGGTTTACAAATTAAAAACAAAACAGATACGGGGCGCTTTTCCCTAAAATCAGATACTTGTGTCATGTCTGCAGTGTCTCCAGGGAAAGAAGCATTTTCAGGTAGGTCTGTGTGTCACTCAGGTCGATCTGGTATTGTTCTTCCAGTTTCTGGATGTGATAGATGACGTTATTCCGGTGCATGCCCAATTTTTTAGCGGCGTCGGTATAACTTCGCCCGCTGAACAGATATTCCCGAAGGATGGCAAGCTGCTGCCATCCTTTTTCCGTGTTCCGGTCATACAGATCGGAAACGCAGGACTCACAGTAGAAAAACTGCTTGTTTTTTTCCGCGTTCTGGTAAAACAGATCCTGTACCCACCAGTCATCATAAAAAAAGATACCTTCATTTCCGGAAGAGGGGACGGTCTGCGGCCGGCCGGATAAAAACAGGGTGTTTTCAGCCTGGCGGTAAGCAGAAGGAAAAAGGACCATTTCCGAAAAGGGCCTGCTGCTGGCGATCCGGAATTTGTTGTTCGGGAATTCACGCATAATACGCGACATCACAGGAATCATTGTGTTTTT
>CACZSZ010000206.1 GCA_902783945.1 uncultured Lachnospiraceae bacterium | reverse complement strand
TATCGCCATGGTTTTCCAGAGCTATGCGCTGTATCCTCACATGACTGTGCGTGACAATCTCGGGTTTGCCCTGAAACTGAAAAACACACCGCAGGCAGAGATCAACAAAAAGGTAGAAGAAGTTGCGGAGATCCTCGATATCACGCAGTATCTCGACCGTAAACCGAAAGCATTGTCCGGCGGTCAGAGACAGCGTGTTGCGATCGGCCGCGCGATGGTCCGTGATCCGAAGGTATTCCTGATGGATGAACCGCTGTCCAACCTGGATGCGAAGCTGCGCAACCAGATGCGCGCGGAGATCATCAAACTGCGCCAGAGGATCGATACGACATTCATGTATGTCACACATGACCAGACAGAGGCCATGACACTGGGCGACCGTATCGTCATCATGAAAGACGGTGTCGTCAACCAGATCGGTACACCGCAGGAAGTGTTCGGAAAACCGGTTAATCTGTTTGTCGCCGGATTCATCGGTATGCCGGTCATGAACTTCTTTGATGACTGCAAACTGCTTCTGGAAAATGGTGTTTATTATGCGGAGATCCGCGGCGTGAAATTCCGTCTCAGCGATTTCCAGCAGAAGGCACTCACACAGAACGGCCAGAAGCCGGTGGACATTGTCGCCGGTATCCGTCCGCAGCACATTACAGTAGGCGAAGGCGAGCTGTCTGCGACGATCGAAGTTTCCGAGATGCTCGGCAGCGAGTTTAACCTGCATGCACGCTCCGGCAACGATGAAGTTGTCATGGTTATCCCGACAGTCGGTCTGGAGACTGATGTTTCGAGAGGAAGCGTTGTCAACTTTACGACCATGCCGGAACTGATCCAGCTCTTCGACAAAGAGACCAGCAACAACCTGGTCTGGTATGATGAGGAATCTGTGGCAAGAAACGAGCCGGTATGCAAATCTTATAGTTTCTGAAAATTCTGCATAGTTACTTCACCAGTTTCTAGCCTCTGGTGAAATACATATAAAGCAGAGTTTCAGGCGGCAGAGCACGTCCTCCCGCGAAAGGGAACGGGATCTGCCGTTTATTTTGTTTCCATGCAAGCGGGAGATATCAGAAGCAGAGAATCAGACATGCAGAAAGAACAGGAGAGATCAATATGCAGAAACGGGAGCGCGACTGGTGGAAACGGGCGGTGATATATCAGGTATATCCGAGGAGCTTTTGTGACAGTAACGGCGATGGGATCGGAGACATCCCGGGCATCATCCGGAAACTGGACTATCTGAAGAGTCTTGGCGTTGATGCCATCTGGCTTTCGCCGTTTTATTGTTCGCCGCAGGCTGACAACGGATATGATATCTCGGACTACCGGGATGTAGATCCGATCTTCGGCACAATGGCGGATCTGGAGGAACTGATCGCAGAGGCAGACCGGCGCGGAATCGGAATTGTACCGGATCTGGTTCTGAACCACACGTCAGATGAACACGAATGGTTTAAGAAAGCAAAAAGCAGCCGCACGGATCCCTGTCATGATTATTATATCTGGAGGGACGGCAAAGAAGGTGTTCTGCCGGATAATAAGAGGGCTGCCTTCGGCGGTCCGGCCTGGGAGTGGGTACCGGAAGTACAGCAGTACTATTATCATCATTTTGCTGTAAAACAGCCGGATCTCAACTGGCAGAACCCGGAAGTGAGGGAAATGCTGTATGACATGATCCGTTTCTGGGTGGAAAAGGGCGTAGCCGGGTTCCGGCTGGACGTTGTTGACTCATTCGGAAAAGAAATTGACAGGGACATTTTTCAGAACGGACCGATGCTTCATCCTTATATCCGGGAAATGCGGCAGAAAGCATTTATCCGGGATGATCTGTTGACAGTCGGTGAAGCCTGGAGCGTCAATCTGGAAAGTGCCAGGTTATATGGCAATCCGGACGGCAGCGAGCTGTCCATGGCCTTTTCTTTTGAGCATCTGATGCTGGACGTAGCTGAAGGAAATGACCGCTGGCATCCGATACCTCTCCGTTTTCGGAATCTGAAAAAGACCATGGCGAAATGGCAGAATGGCCTTGTGGGATGCGGATGGAACACACTTTTCTGGGAGAACCACGATGTGCCGCGTATCGTATCCCGTTTTGGGGATGACGGCCGGTACCGCGCAGAGTCGGCGAAGATGCTGGCTGCTGTATTGTTCGGTATGCAGGGCACTCTCTATATATATCAGGGACAGGAACTGGGCATGACCAATGTGGCGTATCCGATCGAAGAGTATCGTGATGTGAGCACGCTGAATTTCTATGAGGAGGCCGGTCGGGAAGGCTGGCCGGAAGAAAAGAGGATGGCTGCTATCCATGCACAGAGCCGGGACAATGCCCGTTCACCCATGCAGTGGGACGACAGTCCTCAGGCCGGTTTTACATCCGGCAAACCGTGGATGCGGGTCAATCCGAATTACCGGGAGATCAACGCGGCGGCGCAGACCGGGGATCCGGAATCTGTTTTCTCGGCCTATAAAGAACTGATCCGACTAAGAAAAGAATACCCGGTCATTACGGAAGGAACCTTCGAACTGCTTCTGCCGGAGCATGATGCAGTCTTTGCCTACCGCCGGACACTTGGATCACGTGCCGTAGGGAACAGGATGGGGACCAGCGGTGAAGGCGGAATGGGGATTGGCAGCGGAACAGGAGAAGAGATTCTTGTCGTGGCCAATTTCTACGGGGAGACGATCCCGGATCCGCTTGCCGAAGAAGAAAAGGGAATGGAAGTGCTGTTCCGGAACTATGCTGATGAAGGGACAAAAGGCGTTCTGAGACCGTATGAGGCCGTGTGGTACTGCAGCAGATAAGCCGTTTTTGTTCTGGCAAAAGAGAAAGTTCTACCGCTTTTTGATCTGTGTGTAAAGGTCATACAGGAACGACCCCGTCTTTCCTTTTTCAGGGTAGTCGTCAGAGGAGAGGGTCAGTATATGCGATCCGCAGGCATTGATGACCTGTGTGCCGCAGGGATGCCGGCGCACGGTGTCTGCTCCGGCGGTGTAGCTGGCATGGATGTGTCCGTGTGCCATACAGACAGGTTTCCACTGGTCCAGCAGAGTGTTGAAACAGGCAAAGCCCTGGTGAGCACGGTCGGGGAGATCTCCACAGCCTTCCGGAGGCGTATGTGTCAGTAACAGATCAAAGCCGTTCATCAGCGTGATGCGTGGGAATAGTTTCCGGATCCGGGCGCGCATCTCTGACTCGGAGTATTGGTGAGGTCCCTGTGAATAGCGCCGGGAGCCTCCGAGGCCAAGAATACGCAGGCCATGAAAATCATATAGTTTTCCGTCGATATCTTCACATCCTTCCGGTGCATGTCTGCTGTAAGAACCGTCGTGATTGCCGTGTACATAGAGCAGCGGGCAGCGTGCCATGGTCACAAGAAATTCCAGATATTCCGCCTTCAGATCACCACAGGACAGAATGAGATCAATACCGTCCAGTTTGTCTTTTTGAAAGAACTCCCACAGTCCGGGGAGTTCTTCATCTGCAAGCAGAAGGATCTTCATGGTTTTGCTACCCCGCTTGCTTCTACAAATGCCTTGGCTTTCGGAGTGAGTTCTTCAGGATCCGGCAAAGACCCTTCCACATTTTCGTTCAGCCAGTTCATCGTGATGATCTCGCGTCCGGAAAGCGGTGGTTCGTCTGCTTTTCTGATACAGGCATACTGGCTGTGAAGTTCTCCGGAAAACGGACGAATAGACCCGTTCACGATTCCGGCACGCAGTGCTTCGATCAGTCTGACAGAACCGGCGGGAAGATCATGCGAGAGGATGACGTCTATGACGCCGGCCGACATGCCATACCAGTAATTGACAGCCTGGTCAGGGCGGACTGCCGGTGCTTTGCGGGAACCGTGCAGCAGTTCTCCGGTCAGCAGGGCGTAATAACGGCCCCAGTCCCACAGCGGCGCTGCCAGATTTTTTACGGAACCGTCTTCCTTTTTCAGAAACAGGCCGTATTCACGGGAAGCTGCTTCCGGACGGATCATATCCAGTCCGGAGAAAACATGGATATCCTTTTCCAGAAGTTCAGTCTGCCAGTGTGATCCCTCGCGTGAAGCCCAGGCAAGATGCACTTTGGCCAGCGGATCGGTCAGAGAGACACCGATGGCAAAGGCATTAATACCGGAGAGCGAGCCGTACAGAGGATAGTCCGCCCGGTATCCGATCCGGTGGTTATCGGCGAAAATGCCGGCGAGAGCCCCCATCAGAAATTTTGCCTCGTACATTCTGGCATAATAGGTGGAAACGGAAGAGTGAGGCAGGTTGACGGAACAGTTCATGAAACGGACACCGGGATGCCGGAGAGCAGCGCGTACCGTGCCGTTCATCTGGACCTGGGAGGTCGTGAGAATGACATCGGTCCCTTCCTGTATCGCTTTTTCGATGGAATCGTTCAGCCCAGCGTCATGGCCGCAGTTTTCCAATTTCTTTGTATGGATCAGCTGAGCCATTGTGTTTTCCAGATGCAGACGTCCAAGCTCGTGGGAGTATGCCCAGCTGGAGGTGTCAGGCGACTGGTCATAGAGGAACGTCACGGTCAATGGTTTCTTTTCCGTAAGTGTGATTTTCTGTTTCAGTGAAGTCAGGAGACTGGCGTTCTCTTCTTTTTCAGGGTCGGAGATAAGAGCCACATTGTCCTGTGTTTTTCCGATCAGCAGCTCATTCCAGATCGTGTCGATCCGGGCATTCAGCTCATGCTGGGACAGCTGTTCGAGAGGATCTTCCGGGAAAAGATTCAGGTAGACGAGCAGGGCATCACCGGCGGGAAGATCCAGATGCTGTCCTCCGCGTGCATAATACGCATCCGAGAATATACGGTACACTCTCTTAAGATGCAGAACATCATCTTCGGACCACGGAGCGGAAAGATCTTTTCCGAAATATCCGGCCAGCCGGCCATAGCCTCCCCTGGAGGCGATTTCCACCTCATAGAGCGGCGCGGCGTGATAAAACTGAAGAAACTCGTAATATAGAAGAGTATCCGGATCATCCGAATAAGCCGGAAGCAGACGTGTGATGTCTGCCGAAATCGTCGGATTATCAAGATAATTCATGACAGAGACGCGCTTATTGCCTTCCAGTACATAAAAGCGTCTCATATACTCGTATACTTTGACAGGCTCGCGGAATCCTTCCCTGATCTGGATGTCATAGAGCGAAGACCATTTTGCTGCAAATTCACTCTCCGGCGGAAGGACCGGCATAAAATTGCAGGCAAAAGCATTCTGCCGGCCGGCTGTACGCGTGCCGGCGATCATCGAAAGCGGCAGTTCCTGCAGACCGACGTATTCTTCTCCCCGCAGCTGACGTCCCTGCAGGAGATGATCCAGAGAGGGCAGATAGGGGTAGCGGCCGTGTGCAAGGGCTCTGTGTACGGCTTTATCACCATTTTTTTTGGCTTTTCTATAATCGTCTGTCATGTCTCACCATGCTGTGATCTGCGTGTAAGAGGTGTCGTTCTGCAACATACAGTGATTTACGCCTGGGCGGTGTCGTTCTGCATCATGCAGCGGCTGACTTCTTCGCCCGACGGCATCGCCGGGATCGCACCGCGTTTCCCGACACATAAACCGGCGACAGTATTGGCATAGACAAGATAGGATTCAGCCTGCTCTTTAGTGAGCTTTTCGGGACGCACTCCGTCTCTGGAGAGGCAGTACAGCAGACCGCCCCAGAATGAATCGCCGGCACCGGTCGTATCCACTACTTCGGCGGCCCCTGCCGGTTTGCGGACGGAAAACTCTTTTGTGCAGAGCAGGGCACCGTCACCGCCTAACGTGACGACAACACAGTCAACACCCTGATCGAGCAGACAGCGGGCTGCTTCCTCGGGATCGGCGTGATCTGTCAGCAGGGATGTTTCCTCATCTGATATTTTCATAATATCCACGAGAGGGATCACAGAACGCATCTGTTCTTTGGCAATTTCTTCATTTTCCCAGAGCGGCGCGCGGTAATTCGGATCATAAGAGATCACCGCGCCTGCAGACATGGCCTGCTGAGCGGCATACAGAGTGGCGCTTCTGGCTGGTTCATCTGTCAGGGACAGGGAGCCGAAATGGAAAATAAAGGAGTCGCGGAGAATGTCTTCGCGGATCTCTTCTTTGCGGAGCTGCGTATCGG
>CACZSZ010000205.1 GCA_902783945.1 uncultured Lachnospiraceae bacterium | reverse complement strand
TGTGGCTGTGCACGCCGCCGTCAGACAGCAGACCGTACAGATGCAGCGCGCTGTTCTTTTCTTTTACATTGCGCATGGCCATCAACAGTTCTTCGTTCTCGAAGAAATCACCGTCCTCGATCGCCTTGGTGATGCGTGTCAGATCCTGGTAAACGATCCGGCCGGCACCCATATTCATATGTCCGACCTCGGAGTTGCCCATCTGTCCGTCCGGCAGACCTACGGCCAGACCGCTGGCAAACCCCTGTACATACGGACACTCAGCTTTCAGCCGGTCAATGTTCGGCGACTCAGCCAGAGCAACCGCATTGTGTTCTCTCTTCGGGTTCTCTCCGAATCCATCCAGGATCATTAAGACTGTCGGTTTTTTCGCCATGTTCTTCTCCTTCTATTATCTATCTACATTTCATAATTTGCCGTTCAGGCTGTAATCATATCACATTCCCTGCTGTCATGCCACCCTGTTATTTGTCCCTCACATTCAAAAAGTATAGTTTTTAAACAGCCACGGCAGAAAAACATCTCTTCAGGAGCAATCTGCGAAATAAGTATGCCCCTCGTATAATATCAGGCCGAGGTCTGATTTATATGAGGGGCGATTCCGCATCAAAATCAATATAAAAAAGGCAGATTCCTACAACACCTTAGACAGGAAGTCCCTCAGACGTGGATCCTGCGGATTGTTGAAAAATTCCTCCGGTGTATTCTCTTCTTTGATCATTCCTTCATCGACAAAGAGAACCCGCGTGCCGACTTCACGGGCAAACCCCATCTCATGAGTGACGACGGCCATCGTCATGCCTGATTCAGCCAGTTCCTTCATGACTTCCAGCACCTCGCCGACCATTTCCGGGTCGAGCGCGCTCGTCGGTTCATCGAAAAGCATCATCTTCGGACTCATCGCCAGAGCACGCACGATGGCGATACGCTGTTTCTGTCCGCCTGAAAGAGAGGCCGGATAGGCATCGGCCTTGTCCAGAAGTCCGACACGTTCCAGCAGGCGTGTCGCCTCTGCGTCAGCTTCTTCCGGCTTCATCAGTCCGGTTCGGATCGGAGCGATCGTGATGTTGCGGCGCACTGTCATATTCGGAAACAGGTTGAAATGCTGGAAGACCATACCCATATGGCATCGGATCTTATTGATATCCACGTCCGGCGACGTGATTTCTTCTCCCTCGAACCAGATTTTTCCACCTGTGGGAGTCTCCAGCAGATTCATGCAGCGCAGGAATGTAGATTTTCCGGAACCGGAAGGGCCTATGATAACCACTTTTTCCCCTTCCTTTATACTGATGGAAATATCCCGCAGCACGAGGTTGTCGCCGAAGCTTTTGGCCAGATGCTCAATACGGATCAGTTCTTTATCTTCTTTCACTTCTGCGCATCCTCCTCTCCAGAATTCCCAAAAGTTTTGTCAGGATCAGGACTACGACCAGATACATGATGGCAATACCGATAAACGGCATGAAAGCCTGATATGTCTTCGCCTGGATCTGGATCGCAACCTTGGTCAGGTCTGTCAGACCGATGACCGTGACCAGAGACGTATCCTTGAACAGCGTGATCAGCTCATTGCCCAGAGCCGGCAGGATGTTTTTGATCGCCTGCGGGATAATGATGTCTTTCATGACTGTCGCATAAGTCATGCCCAGAGACCGCCCTGCTTCCATCTGGCCGGGATCGATCGACATGATCCCGCTCCGGATTGTCTCCGCCGTGTAGGCACCGGAGTTGATGCCCAGTGAAAGGATCGCCACGCCCACCAGATTCCGGCTGGCGCTGAAGATAACAAAACCCATGATCAGCAGCTGTACCATCATCGGTGTGCCGCGGATGATGGTGATATAGATCTCACAGATCTTATTCAGAAAGCCCAGACCGGCCTTTTCCTGTCCTGCGCGCTGCTGATCATGCAGCGTACGGATGATGGCTACAAGAATACCCAGAATGATACCAAGAGCAAGTGCGCCCAGCGTAACTGTGAATGATACGCCGAGGCCTTCGAGGTATCGTTTCCACCGGTCCGCCTCGATAAAACTTTGGTAAAATTGTTCCACTAACCCTGACAAATCCGTTCTCCTTATAAAAAAACTTTCTTAATACACATAAAGCCGGCACCCGGAAGAAACTGATATTTCTCCCGGTTGCCGGCACTGCTGTTTCCGGAATTATTCTGCAGTGATATACTTGTCGATGATTCCCTTTACGGTACCGTCTTCGATCAGTTCATTCAGAGCGCCGTTCACGGCATCCAGCAGAGCTGTGTTCTCCTTGGAAATACCGATGGCATAATCTTCTGTGACATATTCAGTATCCAGAATGGACAGACCTTCATTGGCTTCGACAAACTGTTTGGCCGGCTCGCTGTCAATAACGATGCAGTCGACTTTTCCTGCCAGAAGTGCCTGAATGGCTGTGGCGCCGTTTGTATAGGCAACAACAGCATCCTCGCCATAATCATCAGAGCAGTAAATATATCCGGTTGTCGCTTCCTGGCATCCGATCAGGATATCGCTGCTCAGATCATCCACGCTTGTGATCTCGGAACCTTCCGGCACGATGATGACCTGTACGCCGGTCGCATAGGAATCCGTGAAATCAATGTTTTTCTTACGTTCTTCATTGACGGTCAGACCGGCCATGGCGATATCCGCTTTTCCGGACTGAACGGCAGCTATGACAGATGCGAAATCCATGTCGTCAACGACCAGCTCAAGGCCAAGCTTTTCGGCGATCGCCGTGGCGATCTCAACATCAATACCTTCGAATCCGCCTGCATCGTCCGTCATCTCATAAGGCGGGAATGCCGCATTTGTCGCCATATGCAGTTCGCCTTTTTCCACTGTAGTGATGTCTGCATCTTCACCTGCGGAAACTGCGACAGCAGCCATGGACACTGTCAGGGCAGCCGTCAGCATCATTGCCATAATCTTTTTCATAATTGTTCTCCTTTATGCATGAAAATAAATAATTATTCGTCAAATATTTTAGGACAGCAGTGCGTGAAAATCAAGTGTTTCTTTTTTTAATGATCCTGTTTCCTGACAGCTTCATCGTCCGATGGCATTATGGCATTCGTCAAGTGCCTCCACGATCCCGTATAATCCCGATTCCCTCATACCAGGATAGTCACTCATAAGCGCGATCACATACGGCCCGTTTCCGGCATATACAATTCCCGCATCATTAAAAGCTTTCTCCGGAGAACTCTTCCAGCCGCCCTTTGAGCAGATCCTGTATTTGCTGCCCAAAACAGGCTTCAATATGGACTGGCTGAGGTTCTGCATCCAGGAAGCAACTGTTTCAGCTGTTCCACCGATACTGAAATAACTGTAATTGACCAGCCACAGCTTCGCCAGATCCCGTGCACTATACCAGCTGTACAGCGATTTATCGATCCCTTCAAGTGAAATGCCGGCCCTGGCGGCCCACGCCTGAATGGGACCGGGACCATACTCCTGACGCAGAAGTTCATAAGAATAGTTATTAGACTGCTGCAGGATCCCCTTCATATGCTGCTCCCACTTACTGATGGAAGAAGGATTACTGTATACGACAGCCGGGATATAGAACGCCTTGATCGTACTTGCTCCGTAAAAGCGTTCATCTGCATTATAGGCAACGCCCTGTCCGGTCCGTATGTCCATCATGATAAACCCGACGTTCAAATCGCCTTTTTGGGCGGAATCGATTGCTTTCTGCAATTCTGTCTTCAAATTCTTACTGAGTGTAAAACCGCCGAATGACACAATACTCTTCTCTCCGCCGGCAGAATTAATGGAAGACAGATCCGGAGACGTAAAACTCCGGAAAGCTCCCTGAACAGATCCCGGTGCAGGAGCACCCTTCGGGGCAAGACAGATCTGCAGTGCCTCTATACGATAAGACAGTCCTTCACTTCCTGCCTCTTCGCCGTTTTTTGCCCATCCGAGCCAGCCCAGCATCTGCACATGTGTCCGGTAATAAATATCAAAATGCTCCGCCATCTCATCCGTCAGCCGGATCCGCACCGCTTCCAGACGCTTTGCTGCCCCTGTTGTACCGCTTTCATCCCCGGCATTATGCCAGGCAGGCTCCCATCCGATACTCTGAATATGTGACTGATATTGAATACTGCCCGGATATGGTGCATTTTTTAATTCGATCACAAGTGCTTCCAGGCGTTTACTCTCTCCCTGCGTTCCGGCAGCAGCACCATCCGCAACAGTTTTCATCCATCCGTAAGTCTGTGCATGCACCCGGTAGCATACAGAAGGTTTTCCAGGACTCGTCTCCGTACTCCCCGGATAAATCGGAACCGGATCTCCCTTTTTCACCAGCATGATACAAATGCCTTCAAGGCGTTTGCCCTGTCCTTCCGTACCAGCTACTTCACCGTTTTTGACCCAGTCCATCCACCCGTATGTCTGCACATGCACACAATAATAGATGTCGTATCGATCCTGATCTTTCCCCGTAAGCCGGATACGGATCGCTTCGAGACGCTTGCTTTTCCCTTCTGTTCCGGAAATACTGCCAGCCTTCACCCAATCCATCCATCCATACGTCTGTACATGAGTCTGATAGGTGATACCAAGATCGGCGTCTCCATCGATGTGTATTTTTATGGCCTCCAGCCTTTTGGCTTCGCCCGTTGTTCCGGACATTTCCCCGTTGGCTTTTTCTTCCGTCCAGCCGTACGTCTGCACATGTGTACTGTATGCGATCCCGGGTTTTCCGGATCCAGCCGTATCTTCCGGATTTGTCAGGAGAATCTCTTCCTCTTCCGCACTCTCCGGCAGTTCCGTATTTTCCGGCAGCTCTGTGGTTTCCGGCAATTTTTGTTTCTCTCCAGCCTGTTCCTTTTCAGCTGTAATATCTGTCTTCTCTTCTGCTTCTGCAGCAGAATTCACAGTATCGATCTCTTCCGGCTCCGGAACAACCGTATCACCTTCACAGGGTTCCATGCTATATTCCGATAAAGCCTGCCTCTCTGTACTTCCGGAAACTTCTCCTGCAGACACGGCTGCAGGCTGCATTTTCGTCATAAGCAGTAAGACAGCTGTCGCAAAAATAATTTTAGCAATCAAATATGTCGTTCTTCGGTCAGCCATGCCGTTTCTCCCTGTTACTTTCTATATTTTTCTTTAAAACACAAAACAGTATCATTATACCGAAATGAAAAAAACGTGTAAAGAAAACCATCCGGTACAATTTCATAAAAATATGTATAAAGTGTCTGCGTCATGGTATAATGTATCCGATTTTCAGTTAGGAGGATAACGAAATGATTAAACATATCATTTTATGGAAGCTGAAAGACGAATATACACAGCAGGAAAAAGAAACGATAAAAATGGGGATGAAAGAAGGACTGGAAGGGCTTGCCGGTAAGATACCCGGACTTCTGGAAATTCACGTCCATATCGATTTTCTTGAAAGCTCCACTGCAGACGCCATGCTGGAATCATACTTCTCCGACAGAGCTGCCCTGCAGGCTTATGCAAAAAATCCGGTACATAATGCCGTTGCAGACTCCCGTATACGTCCGTATGTCCAGACACGCCTCAGTGCCGATTTCTGTGACTGACTGTCATAACAGGAGGAATACTTTTGCCCGACACTCCGTTTACATTGTATAAACTGATTGTTTTATACGCGCTGAACAAATCCGCTTATCCTCTGACAAATGCGCAGCTTTCCAATTTGTTTCTGGATAATGACTATACAACGTATCTCAATCTGCAGGAAGTGCTCTCGGAAATGATCGAAACATCTCTCCTGGAAACAGATACCGTGAATAACATTACTTATTATCGTGCCTCTGCCCGCGGAAAAGAAACGATACGTTTTTTTTCCGGGGATATCCCGCCGGCAATACGTGATGAAATCTTCCGGTATCTGCAGAGCCATGCCAAACAGCTGCGTGATGATGCACAGACAACTGCATGGTACAGAAAAGCCGCCGGACATGATTATATCGTCCACTGCCGTGTGCAGGAAGACGATACTCCTTTGATCGACCTGCAGCTTACCGTCCCGTCCGAATCTTCCGCGCAGAAACTTACAGAAAACTGGAAAGCTAAAAGCCAGCAGATCTATGAGCTGATCATCAGGCATCTCTCGAACTGATCCGTTAACTTACGGGTAGTCCTGAAGGACTTTCCGGAAAAATAAAAAGAAAGCCGCTGCATTTTTTAAATGTATCGGCTTTCTTTTGTTTTCAGTATTATTTACTTTGCGTAATCAGTTACGCGGCTTTCTCGAATTACATTAACCTTGATCTGTCCCGGATACTGGAGTGTTTCTTCAATCCTCTTGGATATATCTCTTGCCAGAAGAACCATTTCTGCATCAGATACTTTTTCCGGTACAACCATGACGCGTACTTCACGTCCGGCCTGAATTGCGAACGATTTGTCAACTCCCTGGAAGGAGTTTGTGATTTCCTCTAAATCTTTCAATCTGTTTGTGTATGTTTCCAGCGTCTCCCGACGAGCACCGGGGCGTGCCGCTGAAATTGCATCTGCCGCCTGTACAATACAGGCGATCAGTGTCTGCGGTTCCACATCGCCATGATGTGACTCCACCGCATTTACAACGATACCCGGCTCTTTGTACTTTCTGCACAGATCTGCGCCAATCTGGATATGGGATCCCTCGACCTCATGGTCAATAGATTTTCCGATATCATGTAACAGACCGGCACGTTTTGCCATACGTACATCGACACCGACTTCGCCGGCAAGCAGCCCGGCAAGCTGTGATACTTCAATGGAATGCTTCAGCGCATTCTGTCCGTAACTGGTCCTATAGATCATCCTGCCAAGCAGTTTGACCAGTTCCGGGTGAATTCCATGGACACCGACATCCAGCAGCGCCGATTCACCGGCTTCGCGGATCTTGTTCTCCACTTCTTTTCTTGCTTTTTCCACTGTCTCTTCAATACGAGCCGGATGAATACGTCCGTCGATGATCAGTTTTTCCAGCGCGATCCGCGCCACCTCGCGGCGGATCGGATCAAAAGAAGATAGCACGACGGCTTCAGGTGTATCATCGATGATCAGATCCACACCGGTAGCCTGTTCAAGAGCGCGGATGTTTCTTCCTTCTCTGCCGATGATCCTGCCTTTCATGTCATCGCTCGGCAGCTCCACCACAGAGATCGTAGACTCACCCACATGATCCACAGCACATTTCTGAATAGCTGTGACCACGTATTCCTGTGCTTTCTTGTCTGCTTCTTCTTTTGCGCGTGACTCATATTCTTTATAGAGTTTTGCCGCATCAATCTTCACTTCATCTTCAACAGATTGCAGTAGGAATTGTTTCGCTTCTTCGGAGGTCATACCGGAGACTTTCTCCAGCTCCTGCACGCGACGTTCATGTAATTCTTCTGCCTGTTTTTCTCGTTTCTTTACTTCATTTTCTTTAGCTGTGAGGTTGTTTTCGCGTCTCTCCAGCTGATCTGCCTTTTTATCGACAGATTCCTCTTTGGAAAGAACACGTCTCTCGTACTTCTGCAGTTCAGCACGTCTTTCACGGTGCTCTTTTTCATGCTCGTTTTTCAGCTTAAGAGTTTCCTCTTTTGCTTCAAGTAAAGCTTCCCGCTTCTTTGTCTCAGCAGTTTTTATCGCTTCGTCAATGATGCTTCTTGCTTTTTCTTCTGCAGTACCTATTTTTTCGGCATCCTGCCTCATTTTCTTAGCCACTGCATTTTTTCCCGCAATCGGAACCGCAATAAGCAGAGTAACAACCACAGCAATGACCGCAATGATCACATTGAGTAATACTGGGTTCACTACAGGGTTA
>CACZSZ010000204.1 GCA_902783945.1 uncultured Lachnospiraceae bacterium | reverse complement strand
TTTTTCATTCGGATCCAAACAGGAATTCTATCTGTTCCGGCTTGATGACAGCGGATATCCGACCGATATCCCTCACGATCAGGCCGGCTATATGGATCTGGCCCCGGAAGACAGGGGCGAAAATGTGCGCCGCGAGATCTGCCTGACGCTTGAACAGCTGGGGATCCAGCCGGAAAGTTCTCATCACGAGGAAGGACCGGGACAGAATAAGATCAACTTCCGGTATTCCGAGGCGCTCTCAGCCGCCGACAATGTTATGACGTTCCGTACCGTTGTGAAAACAATCGCCCACCGAAACGGCCTGTACGGTGATTTCCGCGCAAAGCCGCTCCCTGATGAGCCGGGCAACGGTTTCCATATCAATATTTCAGTGGAAACAGACGACGGTTCTGATGTCCTTCCGGCTGTCATGGCAGGCATCCTGGATAAAGCCTATGAAATGACGGCCTTCCTGAACCCCACGGAAAACTCCTATGCACGGTTCGGCAAATATAAGGCACCTGCTTACGTGTCATGGTCAAAGGATAACCGGTCACAGCTGCTCCGCATCCCTGCCGTGATCGGTGAAAACAAGCGTGCCGAACTGCGTTCGCCGGATCCGACCGCAAACCCATACCTGGTGTTCACTCTGCTGATCTATGCCGGTCTGTACGGCATTCGTAACGGGCTGACTCTTCCCGAGCCGGCAGATTTCAATCTTCTTGCTGCCGATGCCGCTACCCTGCAGGAATACCGGATGCTTCCGACGGATCTCACTACGGCCTGCCGTGCCGCTGCCGGAAGTGAATTCATCTGCAGCAGCCTTCCGGAAGAGATACGGCATATTTATATTTCCCGCAGATGCTGAACGCAGGCCGGATACAACCGGCCGTCTCTGCTGTGAGGCAATATAACAGTCCGTTTTTTGCAGTATCGTTTTTTAAGAAATACAGGTTTTTAAGCAGTACAGATTTATGAGTTTTCAGGAACGAACATACAGCGTATTGATCGCATCGGCATCATCGAAGTTTACCGATGCCGTATCACCTCTTCTGTCCGCATTCGGGTGCGGACCGGTCAGCTGCGTCTCCGACCTGAGTTCTGCCAAACGGCTCCGCAATGAACAGTTTTTCGATTTTGTGATCATCAACAGCCCCCTTCCGGACGACCAGGGCATACGTTTTGCCATTGACCTCTGCCGCGAAACTCCCTCCTCCGTACTTCTTCTGGCCGCGGGCGAGATCCATGAACAGATCCGTGACAAAGTGATCGATCACGGTGTCTTTACCCTTCCCAAGCCGGTCGGAAAGACTACCTTTACGATTGCACTCGGCTGGATGGCCGCCTCCCGGGAACGTACGCGCAGGACAGAAAAGAAAACGCTGTCAGTTGAGGAAAAAATGGAAGAAATCCGCCTGGTCAACCGCGCAAAGTGGCTGCTGATCCGGGAATTGAAAATGGAAGAACCGGAAGCTCACCGCTATATTGAAAAACAGGCTATGGACCGCTCCCTCTCGAAGCGTGCCATAGCCACACAGATCATACAAATGTATTCATAATTCAGGACAGTACCCGAAACACCATCACATCAGGTCTGGCTCTGCCTGTTTTCTTCTTTCCATTGTTCGATCTCTGCTTCCGTCCCGAGCACATAGTGTGTGCCCTCGATGTGCGTGAACGTACCTTTTCCGTAATCGATCCCGCTTGTCTCGTAATCATACTCGACGGCCTTCCGTCCTTTTTCCATGCGCGGATTCGGACTGGGGATGGCTGACAGCAGGCTTTTTGTATACGGATGCAGCGGATTGCTGAAGATTTCGTCAGTCGTTCCCGTCTCCAGCATGCGTCCAAGATGCAGTACGCCAATCCTGTCGGAAATGTACTTGACCATGGACAGATCGTGTGCGATAAACAGATACGCCGCACCTGTCTCATCCTGAATATCTTTCATCAGGTTGACGACCTGTGCCTGGATCGACACGTCAAGAGCCGAGATACATTCATCCGCAATGATCAGATCCGGATTCATGATCAGCGCCCGGGCGATGCCGACCCTCTGCCGCTGCCCGCCGGAAAACTGATAGGGATAGCGGTCATAGTGCTCTTTTGCAAGTCCCACCTTGGCAAGGATCGCG
>CACZSZ010000203.1 GCA_902783945.1 uncultured Lachnospiraceae bacterium | reverse complement strand
ATTTTTTGGACAGATGGACATGATTCACACCTCCCTTGTTATTCCATATTTCGTACTCAGACCAGAAGATTATACATGTCCTTGTACCATAATGTCAAGACAATTCTTGCGCTTAAGCAAAAGAAAATTTGACGAGCTCTGCTTATTTGTTTGCACTGATCACAGCGACAGTGTCACGGCAGATCGCCAGCTCTTCATTTGTCGGGATCACGCAGACAGCGACCTTGGAATCGTCCGTGGAAATCTTCACGTTTTCGCCGCGGACTTTGTTTCTCTCTTCGCAGAGTTCAATCCCGAGATAGCCGAGATAGCTGATGATGCCGGCACGGGTCGCAGCATCGTTTTCGCCGATACCGGCCGTAAAGGCGATCGCATCCACGCCGTTCATGGCAGCAGCATAGGCACCGATCGTTGTGGCAACGCGGTATTTGAATACCTCCAGCGCTACTTCGGCATCATGGTTGCCGGCTTCTGCAGCTTCGCCCAGATCACGGAAATCACTGGAAAGTCCGCGGGAAAGTCCGAATACACCGGATTTCTTATTCAGGATATTGGTGACCTCTTTGGCATCAACACCAAGTTTGTCGCCGAGGAATTCCACGATCGACGGATCCAGATCGCCGGAGCGTGTGCCCATAGCCAGACCTGCCAGCGGTGTCAGACCCATGCTGGTATCCACACATTTGCCGTTGACGACAGCACTGATGGAAGCGCCGTTGCCGAGATGGCAGATGATCTCTTTGCAGTTGTTAAGATCCATTCCGAGGAAGGAAGCCATTTCTTTGGAAACAAAGCTGTGAGATGTTCCATGGAAGCCGTACTTCCGGATCTGATACTTTTCATAATACTCGACCGGGATCGCATACAGATATGCTTTTTCCGGCATGGTCTGATGGAACGCCGTATCAAAGCAGCCGACCATGGGAACATTCGGCATCAGTTCGCGGCATACATTAATACCGATCAGGTTTGCCGGATTGTGCAGCGGCGCCAGACCGGAGCACTCTTCTACTGCCTGGATCATGGCATCGTCGACCAAAGCGGAACCGGAGAACTTTTCTCCGCCGTGGACTACACGATGACCCACTGCATCGATCTCAGACAAGTCCGCGATCACGCCGGTCTTCGGATTCTGCAGCGCATCCAGCACCATGCCGATCGCCTCTTTATGAGTAGGCATGGCGGCATCCGTGATCTCCTTTTCGCCGCCGGCTTTCTGATAGACCAGTCTGCCGTCGATACCGATACGCTCACAGAGACCTTTTGCCAGGACCTGCTCCGTGTCAGAGTCAATGACCTGATACTTCAGAGATGAACTGCCGCAATTGATAACCAGAACTTTCATGTTTTCTTCCCTCCTGCTGTTTCTTTATTTACTGAGTAGATGACTATAAAAAAATTCGTTCAAATCAATCTTTTTCAGTATAGTACATCAAACCAGACCGGGCAAGCTTAGTTATAAAAATAACCAGAAAACCGTGCTTTTCTTCCCGTGCAAGGCCGGCATACTTATGATATGATGTCAGCATGAAAACAGCAGCCGTCATTATTGAACTGAATCCGTGTCATGCAGGACATGCCTATTTTCTGAAGGAAGTACGCCTCCGGTCCGGAGCGGACTGTATTGCAGCTGTCATGAGCGGAGATTTTGTACAGCGCGGCGAACCCGCCGTATTCGACAAGTATGTCCGCACAAAAATGGCACTTTCCTGCGGAGCTGATCTTGTAATGGAATTGCCGGCAGCAGCGGCTTGCGGCAGTGCACAGCGTTTTGCAGAAGGCGCTGCTTCCATTCTCAACCGCCTGAACATCATTGATGAACTCTGGTTCGGAAGCGAATCCGGTACGCTGGAACCATTTCTTGCAGCTTCAGATCTGCTTGCACAGGAGTCTTCTGAATTTCGCGCTTCTCTGAAAGAAGGTCTTTCGGAAGGTCTCTCTTTTCCGGCTGCACGTGACTGTGCACTGGCAGACGCTGCATCGAAACTCTACGGTTCCGGACCATCTACATGTTATAACTCTCTGTCGCAGCCAAACGATATATTAGGTCTGGAATACTGCCTTGCGCTGCGCAGATCCGGTTCCTCCATACAGCCGTGCACGCTTCCGCGTTCCGGCAGCCCTTATAACAGTGAGTCTCTTCCCCGGAACGGTTTTGCCTCTGCCACTGCCGTCCGCAGGCATATTCTCAACAGAAATCCTCTGTCTTCTTATGCATCCATGCTTCCGGAACAGCTTCTGCCTCTGTATGAAAACACTCTTCAGACTTCTGTTCCGGTCTGTGCCGACGATTTTTCTTCCATGCTGCTATACCAGCTTCGGAAAGAGACTCCGGAGAGTCTCTGCCGATACCTTGATCTGTCGGAAGACCTGGCTAACCGGATCATACATCTGCTTGACGATTTTTCTTCTTTTTCCTCTTTCGCACAACAGCTGAAAACAAAAAACCGTACTCTTACGCAAGTCCGGCGTGCACTTCTGCATGTTCTTCTCGGGATAACGTCATCTGACCTCCATAATGCTCTTAAGCCGTCATATGTACGTGTACTGGGCTTCTCCGCCGCAGGTTCTGCTCTTCTTTCTTCCATACAGGAAAGAGGACAGATCACTCTGGTTTCCAAAGCGTCTGCCCTCTCATCATTCTCTTCCGAACGGGATGTCTTCACATCCCGCATCTATGAATCGGTCCGTTCCGTCAAAGCCGGTGCCCCGGCAACTGACGAATTCCGCCGTCCTGTGATCACCATCTGACTTTTATCATGCCAGCGCAGCTGTAATGATAGCCATGGAATAGACTTCCTCGCCATTGCATCCGCGGGACAGGTCATTGATCGGAGCGTTCAGTCCCAGCAGGATCGGGCCATAGGCGTCGAAGTTGCCGAGACGCTGTGCGATCTTGTAACCGATATTGCCGGCGTTGATGTCCGGGAAAATGAAAGTGTTCGCATAGCCGGCCACCTCGGATCCCGGGAATTTTGTCTGAGCGACACGTGGAGAGACCGCAGCATCAAACTGCATCTCACCTTCGATCTTCAGATCCGGATAAGCAGCTTTAGCTTTCATCGTGGCATTATGCATTTTATCGACTGCTTCTCCTTTGCCGGATCCGTTTGTAGAATAACTCAGAAAAGCAATTTTCGGATCCACACCGAAAATCTTTGCACAGGCCGCTGTCTCACCGCAGATTTCAACCAGCTCATCCTCATTCGGATACAGGTTGATCGCACAGTCTGCCATAGCCAGAACTTCTCTTCCGCCGGTAGCACCGGAACGAACCATGATGAAACAGGAAGACACGATCTTATTTCCCGGTTTTGTCTTGATCAGCTGCAGAGCCGGACGAACGGTATCTGCCGTAGAATAGGTAGCTCCGCCGAGCAGAGAATCCGCAATTCCCATCTTGACGAGCATGGTGCCAAAATAATTGGCCTGAGAAAGCGTCTTTGCTACCTGCTCCCTTGTGCCGGCTTTTGCGCCGCGCAGCTCCATGAAGAGATCGATCATTTCATCCATACGGTCAAAGTTTTTCGGATCTACGATCTCGGCACCGCGAATGTTATATCCGACTTTTTCCGCCGCTTCGGCGATCTCATCGGGGCTGCCTACCAGGACAGGTTTCAGGAAATTACCGGAAAGCAGACGGGAAGCAGCTTCCAGAATTCTTTCATCCGTACCTTCGGTGAATACGATCTTTTTCGGATCCTTTCTCAGAATCTCAATCAAATGCCCAAATCCATTACTATCCATTTTGTATTCTCCTTTATATTGAATTTTTATATTAACCTTTTAGAACCCGCTCTCAGGAATTTGCTTTTAAAATTATACATCAATTCTTAAAACTGTGCACAGGAGCCGGAATGCGGCCTTTTCTGTTTATGAATTCCCGGCAGGAATACCGATTGACAGGCATGACTGGAGCACTTCCCAGCAGCCCTCCGAAAGAGACGGAATCCCCGACCTTTTTTCCGATTGCCGGGATCAGACGCGCTGCCGTAGTTTTCTGGTTTACCATGCCGATCGCCATTTCATCAGCTATGATCCCGGATATGGATGCCGCCGCTGTATCACCCGGGATAGCGATCATATCCAGTCCTACGGAACAGACACAGGTCATTGCTTCCAGTTTTTCAAGTGTCAGAGCACCCCGCTCCGCGGCTCGTATCATCCCCTGGTCTTCGCTGACCGGTATAAAGGCTCCGGAAAGCCCCCCGACATAAGAAGAGGCCATCACACCTCCCTTTTTCACCTGATCATTCAGCAGTGCAAGAGCCGCCGTTGTGCCCGGTGCACCCACGGATTCCAACCCTATTTCTTCCAGGATATCCGCTACTGAGTCCCCTACTGCGGGAGTCGGTGCCAAAGACAGATCGATGATTCCGAACGGGACACCGAGTCTGCGTGACGCTTCCTGTGCCACCAGCTGTCCGACACGGGTCACTTTGAAAGCAGTCTTTTTTATCGTCTCGCAGAGTGTCTCAAAATCCGCACCCCGCACCGTTTCCAGTGCATGTTTGACCACCCCGGGTCCGGATACGCCTACGTTTATAACGACATCCGGCTCGGTAACACCGTGAAACGCACCTGCCATGAACGGATTGTCATCCGGCGCATTGCAGAAAACGACCAGTTTGGCACATCCCAGACAGTCACTGTCTTCTGTCGCTTCTGCCGTCTCCCGGATGATCTCACCCATCAGCCTGACAGCGTCCATATTGATACCGGTTTTTGTTGATCCGACATTTACGGAAGAACAGACTTTCTCTGTGCAGGCCAGCGCCTGTGGGATCGAACGTATCAACAGTTCGTCGGCAGGAGTCATACCTTTGGATACCAGTGCGGAAAACCCGCCGAGAAAATTCACTCCGGCATTCTCTGCTGCCGCATCCAGTGTTTTCGCGATCTTTACGAAGTCTTCCGGTCTGCGGCATGCTGCCCCGCTGATCAGGGATACCGGTGTCACGGAAATCCGTTTGTTAACGATGGGTATACCGAACTCCGCTTCAATAGCCCGTCCTGTTGATACCAGATTTCTTGCTTTTTCCGTGATTTTGCGGAAAATCTTATCACAGAGCCTGTCCAGGTCAGAGTCTGTACAGTCCAAAAGACTGATTCCCATCGTGATCGTACGAACATCCAGATTCTCGTGCAGGATCATTTCGTTGGTTTCAATTACTTCCTGTATATTGATCATCGCCCTGGCACCTCTCAGATACGGTGCATCATATCAAAGATATCTTCTCTCTGACAGGTGATCTGAACGCCTATCTCACTGCCGATCTTTTTCAGATCATCTGCCATTTCCGCTGTGGTCTTCCCTGATCCGGCCGTATCCGTGATCATCATCATATGGAAGAATTCCTGCAGAATGGTCTGTGAGACATCCTCGATATTGACATTGTTTTCAGCAAGATAAGTACAGACTTTTGCAATGATGCCCACAGTATCTTTCCCGGTAACTGTGATGATCGTTTTTTTCATGTTTGAACTCCTATATGTAAATTGATCAGAACAAGAGCTGTTCTCCTGCCCGGTCTCTCTCTGCGACATATATCGGAAAATCTCCTGCCCGGTAGGGACTGTCTCCCATAGTCACTTCCGCACACACAGTCTCATACGCCAGAGCCGGATAATTGTTTTCCTTGCTCAGATGTCCCAGCAGGATATATTTCATATTGTCATGCAGCACTTCAGACAGCAGTCTTCCCGATGCTTCATTGGACAAATGACCTTTTTCACCTAGTATCCGCATCTTCAGATAATACGGATACCGCCCGACTTCCAGCATGTGAATGTCATGATTGGCTTCCAGCATCAGGACATCCAGACCTCTCAGATGGCGTACCGTCTCTTCTGTGTACACGCCCATGTCCGTGGCGACAGCTGCACTTTTTCCGCCGCACTCCACGCGATATCCCACCGGCTCTGCAGCATCATGCGAAATAGCAAAAGGCAGTACCGTTATATCTCCGATCTGCACAGGCACATCCGCCTCGACGATATGAAACAGATCTTCCGGTATCTCTCCGAGTGAAGACATGTGCAGCACAGCATTGCGCGTTCCTGCCGTGGCATAAATGGGAATCCCGAGCTTTCTGGCCAGCACGCCGAGTCCCTGCACATGGTCAGCATGCTCATGGGTCAGCAGGATAGCCGAGAGATCCCTTCCTGTCCTGCCGATCGTCTGCAGTCCTTCTTCTGTCCGCTTTCCGGAAATCCCGCTGTCGATCAGGATGCCTGTCGCGTCTGAGCCTGCAAAAACCGCGTTGCCGCTGCTCCCGCTCGCCAGCGAACACAACTCCATATCACATCTCCTCCGGAATGTTTTTTAAAGTGCAAGCAGACCGTCGATCTGCCGCATCGTGTCAGAAAACTCCCCGCTGTTGTCTATGACAGCATCGCAGCAGCGGCGCAGAATGTCATCAGAGACCTGATTGGCCATGATAGAAGAAATCTTCTCATCCGAATACCCTCTGGATGCTTTCAGGCGTTTTCTCCGCACGTCCATATCAGTATAAACATACCACAATTCCCTATAAGATTCATTTCCTATTTTGTTTCCGTTTGCATCAACAAAGAGTGCCGACTCGATGCACACGATCCGTGTACCCTGTTTTTCTGCGCTGCAGATCAGTTCCTCCGTGCGTTTCAGTACAGCCGGGTGCGTTATTTCATTCAATTTCCCCAGCAGTACCGGATCGGAAAAAACTTTCGCTGCGATCCCGGCCCTGTCAAATGTGCCGTCTTCCCGAACGATTTCCGGACCGAACAGCGCCCGTACCTCTTCGTAACATACCTCACCCGGATCCATCAGTTCTTTCGCCAGATCATCCGTCCGCAGCACAAGTGCCCCGTACTTTTCCTGTATGTAATGCAGAACTTCGCTTTTTCCGCTGCCCACGCCGCCCGTCACGCCGATGCGGCGTACTTCTTCTTTTATGACTCTTTCTTTATTTTGCATCATACCATGTGTTCCCGCTGTGCATATCGATTTCCAGCTTCACAGCCAGTTTTGCCGCACCTGTCATTTCTTCCTCAAGAATCTTCCTCACATCGTCTGCCTCGGATTCCTTTGCTTCGATCAGCAGCTCGTCATGAACCTGAAGCACTAATCTGGACTGCAGACCTTCCCCAGCCAGACGCCGGTGCACACGGAGCATGGCAATTTTTATGATATCCGCCGCTGTGCCCTGAATTGGTGCATTCTTGGCCACCCGTTCACCGAACTGTCTCTGCATAAAATTCCCGGAGGACAGTTCCGGCATCGGCCTCCTGCGCCCGTAAAGAGTTTCAGAATACCCCTTTTCCTTAGCAGAAGTCACGAGCCCCTCCAGAAACGAACGGATCGCTGGATATGTCTCATAATAAGATTCAATATACTCCGCCGCGTCCTGTCTGGATATATCCAGATCTCTGGAAAGCCCGAATGAACTGATCCCGTATACAATGCCGAAATTGACAGCCTTGGCATTGCGGCGCATAAGAGGTGTGACTTCATCAAATGGCACATGGAACACCTGGGACGCAGTGATGGCATGGATATCTTTTGCCGTCCTGTATGCATCGATCAGCTTCTCATCTCCGGACATGGAAGCCAGCACACGCAGTTCGATCTGCGAATAGTCCGCATCAATAAAAATACTGCCTTCTTCCGGAACGAACACTTTCCTGATCTGTCTGCCAAGTTCCACCCGCACCGGGATATTCTGAAGATTCGGATCCGCGCTGCTGAGCCTTCCCGTTGCCGTGATCGTCTGATGAAAAGTGGAATGGATCCTTCCGTCGTCAGCAACGAAAGCGGCCAGACCATCGGCGTATGTAGACTTTAGTTTGGACAGTTGCCTGTACTCCAGAACATCTGAGACCAGCGGTACATCCGGCGCCAGTTTTTCAAGTACATCAGCTGCGGTAGAATATCCTGTCTTTGTTTTTTTGCCTCCCGGGAGTTTCATTTTTTCAAACAAAATCTCGCCCAGCTGTTTTGGAGACTGGATATTAAACGTTTCGCCGGCCTCTTCATAAATCTTCTCTTCCAGTCTGCGGATCCCTTCCTGCAGGTTCTCGCCATATAACTGCAGTGCGTCCGGAAGGATTTTTACGCCTGCCCGTTCCATATCATACAGTGTCCAGACAAGCGGAAACTCAATCTCATCATACAGCTTTTCCATGCCTGTCTCTCTCAGTGATAACCGCAGTTTATCCGCGGAGACCAGTGCTGAAACAGCGATCTCGCCAGCATAGGCAGCGGCAGTCCCGGGATCCATATCAGCATATGCCGGCTGCTTCCCGGACCCCAGCAGTTCCTCACGTGCACGAAGCTGTACAGAACCATATTCCGAGGCTATCGTATCATAAGCATACGTACTCTTCAGCGGATCCAGAAGATACGCAGCCAGATGTGTGTCAAACCAGTTCCGGGAATATGGCAGTCCGAACGCCTGCAGCAATTCTTTCATCTGCCAGACCGATATATCTGCCGCATCCGTCAGTTTACGTAATTCTGCGCCGAGAAATTCCTTCGTCAGGAAACCCTGAACAGGGATATACATAGTCTCTTCCGCAGAAAAAGCAATTCCCAGCCCTGCCGGAACTGCAGAGCGGTCAGCCTGCTGATCAGCAAGCACACTGACACCGATGCGCTTCTTTTCTGCTGCCTTTTCAAACAGTTCCGTCACCTCAGCCAGCTCCGTCACCACGCGTGTATCCGGACGAGTGCTTTCCTGCGGCCTCTCAAAGAGCGTCAGAAGCTTTTTGAACTCGAGTCTTTTACATATCTGATATGCTTCCGGGGTAAAAAGACTGTTCCGCTCCATGGAAGACAGATCTGCCTCTATCGGTGCATCTGTATCGATAGAGGCCAGCTTTTTGGAAAGCACAGCCAGATCCCAGTGTTCCCGCATTGCCTTCTGCGCCTTCGGCGGGCGTATTTCATCGATGTGCTCCTGTGCCTTTTCAATCGTACCGTATTGCTGCAGGATCGCCGTAGCTGTCTTGATCCCTATGCCGGGAAGTCCCGGTATATTATCAGCGGAATCTCCCATAAGAGCTTTCAGCTCGATGATCTGCGCAGGCGTCAGTCCATACTCTTCCTGTACCTCTGCCGCATGATAATCCGATATCAGAGTTTTCCCGCCTTTGGTCCTTGGAATACGGATAAGAATGTGATCCGTGGCAAGCTGCAGCAGATCCCTGTCTCCGGAAACGATCGTCACATCCAGTCCCGCTTTTTCACAGCGGCGGGCAATCGTACCCAGAAGATCATCCGCCTCGTATCCCTCTTTTGTCAGAAGCTGTACGCCCATGGCCTGCAGCAATTCCTGAATGACCGGTACCTGTTCATGCAGTTCCGGCGGCATCGGATGACGTGTACCCTTGTATGCATCAAAGATTTTATGCCGGAAAGTAGGCGCATGGACATCAAAAGCCACCGCCAGATACTGTGGTTTCTCCTCGTCAAGAATACTGAAAAGGATGTTCAGAAAACCATAGACGGCATTTGTATGGATGCCTTCCGAATTTGTCAGATCCGGCACACCGTAAAATGCCCGATTCAATATACTGTGACCATCGATCAGAACTATTTTTTCTCTCACAAAATACTCCTGCTTTGAAATCATTTGCTCAAGAACACGGTGATCCTGAAAAGTCCTGTCAGATCCAGTAGGAACAGTACGATCAGAACGAGAGTGAACAGGAAGATGACAGACCGCATTATCCGAACCCGGCGGTCATATCTCAGCATCGCAGTCTTTTCCTCCAGTTCTTTTTCCAGAAGCGGAGTGAGGTCAAATGATGCATCTGCCGGCAGATCCTCATTCAGATACATGACAGTCCGCTCCACCATGTAATTGGTTTCGAGTTCCTTATAGCACTGCTGGCAGGAACGTACGTGCTGCAGAAAATGATGCAGTTCCCGCTCATTCAGAGAATCAGAGAGAAAAGCCGGAATCAGGGCTGTGATCTCCCGGCAGTCCGGCTTTTCTTCTTTAAATCTGTTATATGTTTCCTGCGCCATGCTTTTCCCTTTTCAGCACCGGTCGGACACGCCGGTCAGCATCCTTCCAGCTTATCGACCGCAGCCTGCAGACGCCGCAGGGTTTCCTCTTTGCCGAGCAGTTCCATAATACCGGTAGCTCCTGCCGGCGTCGCCTGCTTTCCGGAAACTGCTGTCCTGAGCGGCCACATGACAGTATTGACTTTATACTCTTTTTCAGCAGCATAAGATGACAGCAGTCCGAACAGACTGTCGTTGTCAAAACTTTCCAGATCTTTCAGAAGAGGCAGTGTGTCCTTCAGTATTGCAAGAGAAGACTCCGCTGTACTTTTGGATTTCTTATGTGTGTACATAGAAACATCATATTCCGGAACAGCATTCAGGAAATCTACCTGATCCGGGATCTCTTTATACAACTGGATCCGGGACTGTACCATCCCGGCAATCTTCTTCAGGTCAAATCCGTCTTTCAGACTTGCTTTCAGATATGGCTCTGCATTTCTGAAAAACTCATCCGGGTCCATTGCATGGAGGTATTCTCCGTTCATCCAGGCCAGTTTCGTCATATCGAAAGCGGCAGGGCTCTTGTTGATATGCGTGTAATCAAAGATCTCCACCAGTTCCGGAAGCGAATAGATCTCTCTCTCACCTGCCGGACTCCAACCCAGCAGCGCCACAAAGTTCACAACAGCATCTTTCAGATAACCGGCATCAAGCAGATCCTCAAACGACGCATGCCCGGACCGTTTGCTGAGTTTCTGTCCCTCCTCATTGGTGATCAGAGGACAATGGACATAGACAGGCACCTCCCATCCGAAAGCCTCGTAGATACGGTTATATTTCGGTGTGGAGGAAAGATATTCATTGCCGCGGACGACATGCGTGATCCCCATCAGGTGGTCATCCACCACATTGGCAAAGTTGTATGTGGGATATCCGTCCGATTTGATCAGGATCAGATCATCCAGCTCTTCGTTCGGCACGGTGATATCTCCGTAAATTTCATCGTGGAAAGTAGTCTCTCCCTCCAGCGGCATATTGAACCTGATCACATGCGGCACACCGGCATCGAGTTTTTCCCTGATCTCTTCTTTTGAGAGATGCAGACAATGCTTATCGTAAGCACTGATCTCTTTCCCGGCGACCGTCCGTTTCAGCGAAGCAAGGCGCTCCTTGTCACAGAAACAGTAATACGCATCCCCCTGTTCGATCAGCTGCTCCGCATATTTCTGATAAATGCCCGCCTCACAGCGTTCACTCTGCACGTACGGACCCACACCGCCGTCACGCCCCGGTCCCTCATCGGGATCCAGGCCTGTCTCTGCCAGTGTCCGGTAAATGATATCCAGCGCGCCTTCCATAAACCGTTCCTGGTCGGTGTCTTCAATACGCAGCATAAATGTTCCGTCTGCGTGTTTTGCGATCAGATAGGAGTACAGAGCCGTGCGAAGATTTCCGACATGCATTCTCCCGGTCGGACTGGGCGCAAATCTTGTTTTGACCATAATGTCTCTCCTGTCAGCCCTCGATGCCCTTTGTCTTCAGATAGTTAATGACTGCACCGACTGTCGTGAGATCTTCCATGTCCTCAGCCGGAATTTCCATATCGTACTGTTCTTCCAATGTGGTCAGCAGTTCAAACAGGTCCAGAGAATCAGCTTCCAGATCCTCTTTGAAACGAGACTCTGTAGTGATCTCATCTTCATTAAGTCCCAGCTGTTCCGCAAGAATTGCTTTCATTTTTTCCAACATGATCAGATACCTCTCTTTGTTTATTAATTATTGTAATTATATATCAGAATTCCTCTTCTTCTGTCTGAAGATCCGGTGTAATACTTTTCGCCACATTCAGGGCAAGCCCTATCTCGATCATCGTGAAGATAACGGATGTTCCCCCATAACTGACAAACGGCAGTGTCACGCCGGTCGTCGGGATCAGATTAAGATTTACACAGATATTCAGAACGACCTGCAGCGCAATATGGGTAAAAATCCCGCTTACCACCAGCGTGCCGCAGACATCTGCAGCATTTTTCGCAATATAGTACAGCCTGTACAGCAGATATCCGAACAGCAGCAGCACCAGGATCGCTCCGAATAATCCCAGTTCCTCACAGATGATAGAGAAGATCATATCATTCTGAGCTTCCGGGATGGTGGAAAGTTTCTGTGTACTGTTCCCCAGTCCTTTTCCGAAAAAGCCGCCGGAACCGATCGCATATAAAGCCTGCATGACCTGATACCCGCCGGATGACAGATTGTTTTCAGGCTGCAGCCATGCCAGGATACGCCGCATCCGGAAACTGGAGCTGTTTGAAATCGTTCGTCTGATCAGGGCCAGTATTCCCACCGCTCCGGCTCCCAGAACTACTGTACCGACAATAAACGGTCCCGTCCGCGGATGAGCCAGATAGATCAGTACCATACAGATGGCAAGGATGATCAGCGCCGTACTCAGATTATCCGTAAACAGATAGGCTCCGAGTGCGGGAACAAGTCCGACAAAAAACAACAGAACGACATTCCGGAATTCCCGTACGCCGCGTCCCAGCCTTACGATCAGCAGGGGGATCATCAGGATCACCGCGATTTTCGCAATTTCCGAAGGCTGGAAGGAATACGTACCGATCTGCAGCCATCTTGTCGCGCCATTAACGGTTCTGCCAAACGGAGAAAACCGTACCGCTCCCATTCCGGCCATAGCCGCGATATATACGACAGGAGCAAAAAAGACAGCCGCATGATAATCTATAAATGAGACTACCAGCGCTGCCGCAAGAGCGATCAGGCTGTTTACTGCCTGTCTCCGGAAATAAAACATATCATCGCCGATCGCCGCATCGCTCGCAGCTTCATATGCACTGGCGCTGTACAGCATAACAAGGCCGAAGCAGATCAGAATGATCACAACAGCCAGCATACTGTAATCAAAATATACGGAATTCTTCCGTCTTCTCTTTCGCAGGCGCATACCGGGCCAGACTCCCTCTCTTCCCAGGATCATGCTTTGTCACGCACAAAAAACCGCTCCGCTTCAGCCGGCATGAAACGAATATCCGCCGGACACTCCGCGCTTGGCGGCGCTGCAGTCATCAGTATAGCACAGAATATGAAAACAGGCATCCTGAAAATAGGATGCCTGACACATTTCGTCTGTTAACCTCAGTCTTCGACGTACGGCAGAATAGCCAGATGTCTGGCTCTTTTAACAGCCAGTGTAATAGCTCTCTGATGCTTTGCACAGTTGCCTGTCACACGGCGCGGCAGAATTTTTCCTCTCTCGGAGATATACTTGCGCAGCTTGGCAGCATCTTTGTAATCGATCACATTATCTTTTCCGCAGAACACACAGACTTTTCTTCTTCTGCGCGGTACACGTCTTCTTGCCGGTGCATCGCTTCTCTCGGGTCTTTCAGCTCTCTCAGTCTGAGGTGCCTGATTCTCATTATTTTCGTATGCCATGATTTTTCCTCCTTCTATTTCCTTCCTGAATTATTTCGCATCCGGGCGAACGATCAGATAACGCAGTACATTATCCATGATACGGCAGTTTCTCTCGAGTTCTGCCGGCACTGTCGGTTCTGCTTCGAACGGAATGAAATAGTAGAAGCCTTCTCTCTGTTTCTGGATTTCATAGGCCAGGCGCTTTTTACCCCAGGCATCGATCTCGCCGATGACTCCGCCTTCCTGTGTGATGTAGCCTTTTGCTTTTTCGACGACAGCTTCTCTTGCTTCGTCATCGAGCTTGGCGCTGACAACCAGTGCTAATTCATACTTGTTCATGTTCTTTCCTCCTTTTGGTCTTTTGGCTTTCCGGATAACCGGAAAACAAGGACGTGGATATCCACGGTGTGTTATATTATCATATCCGCTGCACATTTGCAAGCGCTTCCTTTTCCATAATGCATTTATCAGACAGATTTGAATTTCTGACCATGTCATTCTGCCCTCTCTCCTGTTACACTCAGATCAAATACAAAAACCAGGAGGAGTTCTTATGTCCGATAAACCCCGCATTCAGCCCAATCCGATCACACGTGCCATAATAGACTCAACCGTTGACCGGGGTCTGCGCGAGATCGATGAAGATCCCAAACGGAGTGTCCGGAAGCTGACTGATCTCGGGCGTTTATTCACAAAAGGACGCTTCACTGATGAAATTTACGCCCTTGTGCAGGATCTTCTGCACAACGATGACAGTCCGTACTATACGGCAATTGAGCGTCTGCTTCGGCATACGAGTAAACAGAATCTGAAAACTTTCGGGATCAACATCGGCTATAACGGTCTCAATATAGGAGGAAAAATAGACCGCAGCACCGCAGGTTCACGCGCTTACCGCACACCATGGCTGATCTCCATACGTGTCAATCCTTCTATCCCGAACAGCATGTCCGTCTCTGAAGTCGAGAATGTCATAGGACAGGCCAAACCACTTGGGATCTACTGCTTTGCGATCCGGCTGGAGGGCTCTCTGCTCTCTCTGAACAGTCTTCTTGATGTCATAAACAAGTATAAAGACTGTGCTTTCTTTTTTATTATCCCGGATCAGAAACTCACGCCGATCCATCTTGAAAACATACAGAACTGTCATTCTGCCCTGTTCCTGATCCATACAGAAAGCCCCTTTGCTGCCGCCAACGCAGAAGCACTTCGCAGACAAAAGAGTTTTTTTGGCGCGTACAGTTTTTATGATGACCAGAGTGCAGCTTCCTGGCTCACCGGTAAACGGATCAAGGAATTTCTGCCATATGAAGTGCCTGTCGCCGTACTCCTTGCAGACGATACCTGCAGTGCAAAAAACCAGATGCGTATTGCTAAATACTGCCGCACCAGCCGGATGCATCCGGAATATCCGCTTCTTATATTTGACAGTATAGGAGACATCTGCGCGATCGACAGGATGCGCAGCGAACAGGATTATGGCTGCTACTTTGAAATTCTGGAAACCGGAGATGTCCGGACCGGAAGTGAGATCATTACGGATTTCCGTCACACAGTTTCACTGGAACAGCTGCTGACGATATCACTTCCTTCTGCACAGTGATCATTGTCCTGATACCCGGGCACTCAGATTGGATATGATCAGTTTCAGGTTTTTCACAAAAGTATCCGGATCCTGATCACTCCCGCTTCGCAGCCATCGGTGCATTATGGCCAGAAACGCATCAGACATATACCTCTGATTGATCAGGATCTGATTTTCTTCACTCCCCAGATCCTGCATAAACAAATTCATGATCGGCATTGTTGACTCATAGAAATAATCCCGGAATGAATTCTGTCCCTCTATTTCCAGAGCACAGCCGTAAAACTCCCTGTCCTGATAAAACACTTCGGCAAGCGTATGGATCAGATCCCATCCATCCTCATATGTACGTGTACTCGCGAGAAGGATAAAATCTGTGTAGAAAATCCAGTTGACCAGATCATACTTGTCCTTAAAGTGATAGTAAAAGCTCTTTCGATTCATGCCGCACCCTTCACAGATGTCGATCACGCTGATCTTCTCGAACGGCTTTTCAAGCATGTTTTTTTTCAGTGAATTGGATAATGCTCGTTTTGTAATATTGGCATCCGGCATTTTATCACCTTCCTCCGGTCATCCGGAGAACGCATTTCTAATTCTGTTCCGGAATTTCAGTATAACACATGTTTGTCTTTCGGGCTTGTCTTTTTTTCCGAAGCATGATACTATACGAAACGCCGCATTCCGATCATCAGAAACTATGCGGCAAAAACTGTGAGTTCGAAACCCATCCTCACGTAAAACAAAACTAGGAGAAAAAAATGAAAAACAAAAGTGCTGCCTATCTGGCCAAAGCTGCGATGATCGCAGCGATCTATGTCGTTCTGACGTATGTTTTTGCCCCTATTTCATTCGGAGAAGTTCAGGTCCGCATTGCAGAAGCTCTGACGATCCTGCCTCTTTTCACACCTGCCGCGATCCCGGGACTGTTTGTTGGATGTCTTCTCGGAAACATCCTTGGCGGCGCCGCTCTTCCGGACATTATCTTCGGGAGTATCGCCACTCTGATCGGTGCTTTCGGCACCTATCTTCTGCGCAGGCGTAAGCCGGTTCTCGGAACACTTCCGCCTATCCTTTCCAACACGATCATCGTCCCGTTCATACTTCGCTATGCGTATGGCATTCTTCTTCCGATCCCGCTTATGATGGCATCTGTCGGAGCCGGAGAAGTTCTTTCCTGCGGTGTGCTGGGCATGATCCTGTATGTCATCCT
>CACZSZ010000202.1 GCA_902783945.1 uncultured Lachnospiraceae bacterium | reverse complement strand
TGTTTTGCACAAACAAGAATATTCATTTGTAACCTCCTGTAGTGAATAGGTAGTCTGTTCGAACGATAATTATAGCATACAAACAGAGGGGTTGCCAGAACAGAAATGAATTTTTAGAGGTGCAAAAGGGTTGATTTTGTCTATATGGTTATCACTAATATGCATAACAATGATACAATGATTATCTGACAGGAAGAAAAGATACAGTCAGAGGGGAAAAACAGGTAATGAAGCAGGGCAGGGAAGTTCCTCAAAAAATAAAAATCCGCGGAGCGAGAGTACATAATCTGAAGAACATAGATCTGGACATTCCTCTGAACGGGATCGTCGGGATCGCGGGCGTATCCGGTTCCGGCAAGTCTTCGCTTGCGCTGGGTGTTCTGTACGCCGAGGGATCACGCCGTTATCTGGAATCGCTCTCCACCTACACGCGGAGGCGCATGACACAGGCGGCAAAAGCAGACGTGGACGAGGTGCTGTATGTGCCGGCGGCACTGGCTCTTCACCAGAGACCCGGTGTGCCGGGGATCCGCTCGACCTTCGGGACGGGTACGGAATTACTGAACAGTCTGCGCCTGATGTTTTCACGTCTGGCCAGTCACCGCTGTCCCAACGGGCATTATCTGGAACCGACACTGGCCGTTGCGGCAGAGCAGGCACTGGTCTGTCCGGAATGCCGGGTACATTTTTATGCGCCAGGTGCGGAAGAACTGGCCTTCAACAGTCAGGGGGCATGCGATAAATGCGGCGGCACCGGTACAGTCCGCACGGTAAACAGGGATTCTCTCGTTCCGGATGAATCTCTGACGATCGATGAAGGGGCAGTCGCCCCCTGGAATTCGCTCATGTGGTCGCTGATGACAGAGGTCTGCGGGGCTATGGGCGTGCGGACAGATGTGCCGTTCCGGGACCTCACGGAGAAGGAAAAAGAGATCGTTTTTAACGGCCCTGCGGAGAAAAAACATATTATCTATAAAGCGAAGAACAGCAATGTGTCCGCTGAAATGGATTTTACTTATTTTAACGCTGTATATACGGTGGAGAATGCGCTTTCCAAAGTAAAAGACGAAAAGGGAATGAAACGCGTGGAAAAGTTTCTGAGGGAAGAACCCTGCCCGCAGTGCGGTGGGACCAGACTGTCGGAAGCGGCGCGTGCCCCGAGGATCCGGGGGCTTTCGCTTGCGCAGGTCTGTGAAATGACTTTGTCGAAGCTGACAGAGTGGGTGGACGAAGTGCCGGGTTCTCTGCCGGAGCCCATGCGTCCGATGGCCCGAAGTATCTGTGAATCTTTTCAGAATGCGGCGAAGAGACTGACGGATCTCGGTCTCTCTTATCTGACACTGGACCGGGCTGCATCAACGCTATCCACGGGAGAGCGGCAGCGTATGCAGCTGGCACGCGCGGTGCGCAACCGGACGACAGGTGTGCTGTATGTGCTGGATGAACCGTCAATTGGTCTTCATCCGGCGAATATTGCGGGCCTGAACGAGGTCATGCACGATCTTGTGGATGACGGCAATACAGTGATCCTGGTGGACCATGATACACACATATTGAAGGAATCCGACTGGCTGATCGAGATGGGGCCCGGTGCCGGAGCGGACGGCGGGCGGGTCCTGGCGGAAGGAACGATTTCAGATATTAAGGAGAACCATGAGTCCCGGATCGGGGCTTTCCTTTCCGGAAAAGAAGAGAGACGTATAAGAAAAAAGATCCCGGAGGAGAAACTGTTTTCAGAAGGGGAGATCACTCTTTCAACAGCCGGGATCCACACTGTCAGACCGCTTGAAGTCCGGATTCCGAAGGGAAGGCTGACCGTTGTGACCGGAGTCTCCGGATCAGGGAAGACGACGCTGATCCTGGAAAGCCTGGTCCCCGGTCTCGAAGCGCTCACGGAAGGAAAGCCAGCACCAGAGCATGTAGTGTCTTTGAAGGCAGAAGGCATCGAACGTGTCAGACTGATCGATGCGGCTCCGATCGGGATCAACATCCGCTCTACGGTCGCCACCTATGCCAACGTACATGATGAACTGCGAAGGATCTACGCACGGACGCCGGCGGCGAAACAGAAGGGATATAAGGCGGGGGATTTTTCCTACAATACCGGAAAACTGCGATGTCCGGTCTGCGACGGGACAGGATCGGTCAGTCTGGATGTACAGTTTCTTCCCGATGTGGATATTTCCTGTCCGGAATGCCGGGGATCGCGTTATGATAAAGAAGCGTACAGTATTGCCTGTACGAATAAGGCAGGTGAGATGCGGTCTCTTCCTGAGCTGATGGACATGGATGTTCATACGGCCCTGACGTACTGCAGGGATATGAAGAATGTAAAAAGCAGGCTGGAGACACTGCAGAGTCTGGGTCTGGGATATCTGACACTTGGCGAAGAGACGCCCGGGCTGTCCGGCGGAGAGGCGCAGCGGCTTAAACTGGCCAGTGAAATGGGCCGGATGCAGGCGGATTCGGTTTTTGTATTTGATGAGCCGACGATCGGCCTCCATCCGCTGGATGTCAGGATACTTCTGGAAGTGTTCCAGACACTTATCGCCAACGGAGCCACGGTCATTGTGATCGAACATGATCTGGACGTGATCCGGAATGCGGACTATGTCATAGACATGGGTCCGGGCGGGGGAGAAGAAGGCGGACGTATCGTGGCTGCCGGCCCGCCGGAAATAATAGCGGGCACGCCGGAAAGCGTGACGGGAAGATTTCTGTCATAATAAAAACAAAACGGCTCTGTTCAGAGATCCGACACCTTTTTCTTGATGAAAGACGCAGGAATGATATAATAATGAGCATAACAGTGCGGCTGCAATAGCCAGTGTTCTTTCGAAGGGGAACTGATCATGAAGTTTCGTTTGTTTTGTGCAGCCTGTTTTCTTCTGCTGTTTCTGACGGCGTGCACAACGACCTATAAAAACAGTCCTTATGTGGGAACGTGGATCTCCACAACGACAAAATCCGGGGATACCACGTTTGCCACATCGGATCTGATCGGGGAATACCGCATGGATATTCTTGAGGATGGCAGAGTGGAAGTGTTTAACGGTGCAGAAACCGAAACAGATTCCTGGAAACCGACCGATCAGGGGATCATGCTTCGGCTTATCAACGGAACTGAGTATGCCATGTTCGAAGAGGGCAGCAGGCTGATCCTTGAGATCCAGGATGTGAAATTCACTTTCGAAAAGCAGTGAAAAAATACTTCTTTTTTCTTGACAAAGCAGGTTAAACTGCTATAATTAATTTAGCTCAATTAAATTTACACAAATAGATAAGCACGATTTTTATATAGCAATACTTTCAGAAGGTAAAAGCAAGGAGGTTATACCATGGCAAACATTTATGATTTCACTGTGAAGGCTCAGGACGGGAGTGAAGTATCACTGGCTGATTATAAAGGAAAGGTTCTGCTGGTAGTAAATACCGCAACTGGCTGCGGATTCACGCCGCAGTACGAGCCGCTGCAGGCTATTTACGATGAGTTTAAAGATAAGGATTTTGAGATCCTGGATTTCCCGTGCAACCAGTTCCTTGATCAGGCACCGGGTACGGATGAGGAGATCCACACATTCTGCACAGGCCGTTTCGGGATCACGTTCCCACAGTTTTCTAAAATCGATGTTTTCGGAGAAAATGCGGAACCTCTGTTCACCTGGCTGTGCGACAACACGACATTCGGCGGTTTCAGCGGACCGATGGGACTGATCCTGAAGGCAGCTGTAAAAAAAGTGGACAGGGATTATAAAAAGAATAATAATGTAAAGTGGAATTTCACAAAATTCCTTATTGACAGAAACGGAGAGATCGTTGCCCGTTTTGAGCC
>CACZSZ010000201.1 GCA_902783945.1 uncultured Lachnospiraceae bacterium | reverse complement strand
GGGAGGAATAGAGTGCTTGATATTTGTTTACTGGGAACCGGGGGCATGATGCCGCTGCCGCAGCGTTTTCTGACCTCGCTTCTTACCAGATATAACGGCAGCAGTCTTTTGATCGACTGCGGCGAAGGAACACAGATCACACTGAAAAAGCACGGCTGGTCATTCAAATCCATCGATACGATCTGTTTTACACATTACCATGCAGACCACATCAGCGGTCTGCCTGGTATTTTATTGGCCATGGCGAATTCCGACCGCACGGAACCGCTGACAATGATCGGTCCCAGAGGACTGGTCCGCGTGGTGACCGGGCTGAGAGTGATCGCGCCGGAACTTCCCTTTGAGATCCGTCTGGTGGAAATCAGTGAGCGTGAGCAGGTTTTTGAACAGCATGGATACCGGATCACGGCATTCCGCGTGCAGCACAACATGGTCTGTTACGGATATAAGCTGGAGATCCTGCGTGCCGGAAAGTTTGATGTGGAGCGGGCAAGAGCGCAGGAAATACCGCTGAAATTCTGGAATCCCCTCCAGAGGGGCGAGACCATCGAGGCGGACGGACGTGTCTTTACGCCTGACATGGTACTCGGGGCCGGACGGAAAGGACTGAAGGCCGTCTATGTGACGGATACCCGGCCTGTGCCTGTGATCTCGGAACAGGCTTCCGGAGCGGATCTGTTCATCTGTGAGGGTATGTACGGGGATGAGGAAAAAGATGAAAAGGCTGTGAAACACCGCCACATGACACTCTATGAGGCAGCAGAACTGGCGAAAAAGGCACAGCCGTCTGAGATGTGGCTGACTCATTATTCCCCCTCGATGATGCATCCGGAGTGGTATCTGAAAAAGATCCGGAAAATCTTTCCCGCGGCACAGCTGGGAGAAGACGGAATGACAAAAACACTGGTATTTGAGGAACTTCCGGATGTAGAAACATAAATTCCGGCCTTCGGGGCATACCGGAAGAGAGAAGAATAGAAAGAAGTATGCCCCAGGGAGCCAAAAGCCCCGGAAGGCAGATAAGAAAGACATGATATGGACGAATATATACTTGCAATAGAATCTTCCTGTGACGAGACGGCGGCCTCTGTCGTGAAAAACGGCAGAGAGGTGCTCTCGAACGTGATCTCTTCGCAGATCGCGCTGCACACGCTGTACGGCGGGGTGGTGCCGGAGATCGCGTCCCGCAAACATGTGGAGAAGATCAACCCGGTGATCGAGATGGCACTGAAGGAGGCGGAGGTGACCTGGGACGATCTGTCGGCAATTGGTGTCACATACGGTCCGGGGCTGGTGGGGGCACTTCTGGTCGGTGTGGCAGAAGCAAAGGCGATCGCCTACGCCCGGAAACTGCCGCTTATCGGAGTGCATCACATCGAGGGGCATATCGCTGCCAATTATATCGAACATCCGGATCTGGAGCCGCCGTTCCTCTGCGAGGTGATCTCCGGCGGGCATACACACCTGGTGATCGTAAGGGATTACGGCGAATTTGAGATCCTGGGCAGGACCCGTGATGATGCGGCCGGCGAAGCGTTTGACAAAGTCGCCCGCGCGATCGGTCTCGGCTACCCGGGCGGTCCGAAAATCGATAAGGCGGCAAAGGAAGGAAATCCGGAAGCACTGTCATTTCCGAGAACACATATCACACAGGCAGGACGGAATACGCTGACATATGCCAGGGGGTCGCAGGAGACAGGCCCCTATGATTTCAGCTTCAGCGGTCTGAAGTCGGCGGTCCTGAATTACCTGAACAAGTGTCAGATGACCGGTGAGAGCTGGGATCAGGCCGATGTGGCGGCATCTTTTCAGGCGGCTGTCGTGGACACGCTGGTGGGAAACGCGATGCGCGCCGCGGAGGATCGCGGGGCAGACAGGCTGGCGCTGGCCGGCGGCGTGGCCTCCAACTCGGCTCTGCGCTCCGCCATGCAGCAGGCCTGCAGCAGGAGAGGGATCAAATTGTATGTACCTTCTCCCATATACTGCACGGACAATGCGGCCATGATCGGAGTGGCGGCCTGGCATGAGTGGAAGAAAGGCAATGTCAGCGGCTGGGATCTGAATGCAGTGCCGAATCTGAAATTGGGGGAACGGTAATGAATACGGCCTTGATCGTGGCGGCCGGGACCGGCAGACGTATGGGAACGGCCACCCACAAACAGTTTCTGGAACTGGACGGAATGCCCATTTTGGGGCATACGCTCAGAGTATTTCAGGACTCTTCGCTGATCGACTCGATCGTTGTGGTGACCGGCGGGGATGAGATTCCCTTTGTGCGTGAAAAAATAGTAGAGAAGTATGAGTTTTCAAAGGTCACAGACGTTGTATCCGGAGGTGCCGAGCGGTATGAGTCGGTATATCGGGGACTGCTCTGCTGTGAAGAAGCGGACTATGTCTTCATTCAGGATGCGGTGCGTCCGTTTGTGACAGAAGAGATCCTGCAGCGCGGCTGGGAGACAGTCCGCGATTACGGCAGTGCGGTCTGCGGAGTGCCTTCCAAAGATACGGTCAAGATCACGGATCCCTGGGGAATGGTGCAGGAGACGCCGTCCCGGGAACGGGTCTGGATCGTACAGACCCCGCAGATTTTTTTGTACTCCCTGGTCCGGAAAGCATACGACCGTATACTGGATCCGGCATGCGGCGCGGAAGTTTCACCCTTCATAGGAAAAACGATCACAGATGACGCGATGGTCGTGGAGAGTATGGGCGCAGAAGTGCATATGTTCGAGGGTGATTACCGGAATATCAAGATCACGACGCCGGAAGACCTGATGATCGCAAAGGCTTTGTTATGAAGATATCCGTCATCTGTGTTTTGTATGATCAGAAACTGACTGCCGGGGATACCTGGAATACGCTGCTTGAGCCTGTGCTTCATAGGGCACAGATCGTCCTGGCGGATAATTCCGATGATACGCAGCTCCGTGAAGAAAACCGCAGTGCGGCTGACTCATGCGGAGCAGTGTATATCGATATGCAGGGAAACCGGGGGCTGCCTGCAGCATATAACCGCGCGGTCGGGGCAGCCGTCGGCGAGTGGATCGTGATCGCGGATCAGGATACCGTGTTTCCCGGAAACTATCTGCAGGTTCTGGAAGAGGCTGCCGGAAAAACAGAATACGATGTACTGGTACCTGTCGTAAAAGCGGGACAGAATATTCTTTCGCCCTGCCTCAAAAAGGGCAGCCGGTTTGTGCCTGTTGAGACGGAGGTTCTCAACGGCGAAGCAATACAGAAAGCGTTTTTCATAAATACCGGACTGGCATTCCGCAGAGAATTGTTTGAAGATCCGGAAATCCGGTATGATGAGCAGCTGTTCCTGGATTTTGTGGATTTTGACCTGGTCAACCGGGTGCGGACACGGGCCCGTACAAAGGTGCGTTTCGGGCAGCTGCCGGATGTTGTGCTGCAGCAGCAGTTTTCCGGGACGGAAAAGCGGACAGCAGAGCAGGATCTGCAGCGATTTCGGCACTTTGTCCATGACGGCCGGCTGTTTTATGAGCGCTGGTACGGGAAAAAAGAAGCCGAAAATGCCATAAGGAGACGTGCACTGCGGCTTGCCGCAAAGTATCGGGATATCAGGTTCTTGAAAAAAGAGTAGAGCTGTGATACAGTATAAGCTGTGTTTGAAAAGCTTCCGGACAGAACCGCAAGACCGAAACTGTCCGGACAGTAACAGAAAGATATCTGCAGCGGTATCGAAGTGGTCATAACGAGGCGGTCTTGAAAACCGTTTGGGGGCAACCCCACGGGGGTTCGAATCCCTCCCGCT
>CACZSZ010000200.1 GCA_902783945.1 uncultured Lachnospiraceae bacterium | reverse complement strand
CGTCTCATCGGAAGCGTCAAACATCTCCTGTTTATCTTCTGCTTTGCCGGGCACATCATAAATGATCTCCGCCGCCAGCGCATAATACGGGTCCGTGTGTGTATATCCTTCGAGTACGGTCTTCTGAAGTTCTTCGATGCTCTGCGGCAGTGAAAAACTTTGCCCCTGTTCATCTTCTGTCACGCTCTCATCCGGCTGTCCCTCTGCCCGCACAGCCGGTCCAAAAGAAGGATTTTCCAGAGGCTCTCCCGCAAGCAGCCGGTACAGCGGCAGATTCTGTTCCACTTCCGTCGGGTGTGTCTTGACCGTGACGGCCGTGCTCAGCAGTTCCTTTAAAATATCTCTGATCCGATTCTGCCGCTCTTCGTCCAGGATCTGAAAATCATCTGCCGCCTGCCAGATCACCTCATTCTCATTGCTCACATACATATGAAATATCCGGCGGATGACCAGCCGTTCATATCCCAGAGCCCTTCTCAATTCCGAAAATTCCTGTTTTATCATATGTCTCTTCTTTCTGTCCTTTAACTCTGATGCTTCTGCCGTAAAATCCTGCGCAGGACTTTTACAGTAAGAAATTCCCCGCCGCTTCAGGCAGGGAACTCACCGGTAAAAACTGTTACTGCCGGGCCGGTCATGAATATATGACCGGTTTCTTTATCCCATTCAATCTGCAGATCTCCTCCGCGCAGGCGTACCGTCACCGTCCTTCCCGTTACGCGTCCGGTCAGGATTGCCGCTGCTGCCACAGCACAGGCTCCGGTTCCGCAGGCCAGCGTCTCGCCCGATCCGCGTTCCCAGACCCGCATGCGGAGAGTATGACTGTCGGTCACTTCCACAAATTCCGTATTCACACGATCCGGGAAAACAGGATGATTTTCAAACAGCGGTCCTGTCTTTTCTATCTCAAGCGTGTCCAGAGAAAGAGCTCCTGCTTCGGAATTTCCTGCCGCATCTCCGATAAATATGACGGCATGAGGATTGCCCATGGACACTGCCGTGAACAAATACTCTTTTTCACCAATAAGAATCGGTATTTCTGTCAGTATTCCGGGCTTGTCGGGCTTACCCGGTCCATAGTTTTTCTCTGTGCAGACAGGGATTTTTTCCGGACACAATTCCGGTTCGCCCATATCCACGCGGACACGAGAAACAGATCCGCCTTCCACAGTGAGATCCAGCGTCTTGATCCCGCTGAGCGTCTCGACCGTGATCCTGTTTCGATCCACTACACCGCTGTCATAAGCCAGTTTCGCCACACACCGGATACCGTTCCCGCACATGGCCCCGCGCGACCCGTCCGCATTGTACATATCCATCATGCAGTCAGCCTTATCCGAAGGTCTCAGAAGGATCAGTCCGTCAGAACCGATCCCGAAATGTCGATCGCTCACCCGTACGGCCAGCGCTGCCGGATCCGGCACATCTTCTTCAAAGCAATTGACATACACATAGTCATTGCCGCAGCCCTGCATTTTCGTGAATTTCATTTTTCCCTTATCTTTCTGGTATTTCCGTTTCTCTCTGTGTCCGGATTTTTCCCGGCTTACTTTCTGCGAAAATAAATCTGCTTCTGATTATTGCTGTCCTTGATCTCGCTGTATTCGTAATTCCCCAGCGATTTGATGAATGCCGTAAACTTTGAAAACCCGAAATTCCGGACATCGAAATCCGGCATCCGCTTGGAAAGCTGATCGCCGAGTTTTCCGGAAAAGATCCAGCCGTCCTCGTCGGAGAATTTTTCCGTGATCTGCTCCAGTGTGTCGCGCACCCGGTTCAGATCCTGTTTCCGCGTTTCTTCGAGATCCTGCTGTTTCTTTGTCTTCTTCCTTACTGCCGCTTTAGTCGTTTTCGTGCCTGCTTTGGCATTTTTGGATGCCCTGGCCGCCTCTTCAGCCGCTTCTTCCTCAAGTTTCTGCTCCAGCAGCAGATCCAGGTATTTGAACTGATTGCAGGCAGAGATAAACGGTTTCGGCGTCTTGCTTTCGCCCATGCCGATCACCTGCTTGCCGGACTCGCGCAGCCGCGCGACCAGACGGGTGAAATCACTGTCCGACGAAACAATACAGAACCCATCTACATTTCCGGAATACAGAATATCCATTGCATCGATGATCATGGCAGCATCTGTCGCATTTTTCCCCGTCGTATAACTGTATTGCTGCATCGGAACGATCGAGTTTTCCAACAGTATGCTTTTCCAGCTTGTCATACGCTGACTCGTCCAGTCACCGTAAATTCTTTTATAGGTGGCGACCCCGCTGTTGGCGGTTTCATCCAATATGATCTTGATATATTTCTCGGACACGTTATCCGCATCGATCAGGACCGCGAACCGAAGTTCATTTTCCATAT
>CACZSZ010000199.1 GCA_902783945.1 uncultured Lachnospiraceae bacterium | reverse complement strand
CCAACGTCTGGTGAGGTGTCCGAAATGAACACCGGCTTCGAGCAGCTGCTTCATGGAAATAACGCTCATATTCAATTCTCCTTTTTTGGTTTTTTCTTCCGCGCGGTTCGTCTTCCGGAGAACCCAGTGGGACCGTCCCCTGAAATCTCCGCGCGTGTTTTTTCACAGCCTTGTAAGTATAGCACAGGAAAACCCTCTCGTACAAGAGGGTTTTCACTGTTTTTCTTCGGTTTTGCGCTGCTTTTCTGTTGTTTTTTCAGCCGTTTTAAGCAGCTGCTTCATTGCCCGTCTCTTTATGCCGCGTAATCCAGATCGATATCTCCCATATCGTTTTCTACGACAACCCGGATCTCACTATTGCCACTGCTGCTGAGCTTTCTTCCATAGTCTTTGCCGTTGACACTGACTTCACCCAGATCAGTCTCAAGACTCAGGCTGGCATCCGAGAGATCCAGCTGTGTGGAGATATCCACATCTCCCATATCCTGGCGGACATCAACATCTTCAAATACACAGTTTTTCACATGGACATCCCCGAGCGATGAAAGGATGCTGATCCCGGTAAATTCACAGTCTTCACATTTGATATCGCCGAGATCACTGTCGAGCGTACAGTTTTCAGCTTTCACACGATCCAGTTTCGTGTCTCCCAGATCCAGACTTGTCTTCAGTTCCTTCAGCTCTGTACCTTCCGGGATCGTGACCGTGATCCTGACTCCCTTTCTGTTTTCTCTGTTGAAGACATTAAACCACTTGGTATCCACATGCTGCGTGATCGTCAGAACACCGTCTTTTTCCGTCACTTCCGGCTCAAAGCGGTCGTCTCCCTGAAAATCCACATGAAGCTCATCCCCCATCTGGAATGTCAGATCTGCAATATCCACATCCGCTGTGATCTTCTTCAAATCTGAATTTCTCTCTGTTTCTTCCTCTGCGGGTGTATCCTTTATTCTGTCCGTCTCTTTCTCTGCGGCAGCCGCCTCCGCTTCAGGCTCTCTTATCTCTTTATTTCCGTCTGCGTCTGTCAATTCCCTGGAGATCTCTACGGGAGTACTATCTTCCTGCCTTCTGCTGTTCCGGAAGAAGCCCATGGCGTGATACAGGGTTCCCATTATCATACACAGAGCAGTCACCGCGATCAGAACTGCCATATATCTATTTCTATTCATCAGAACTTACCTCCTTTTTCTCCCCAGGTGCTGTTGATCAGATACCGGACAACTGCCGCGATTGGCCATATGATCCATGTGATATGCCAGTCAAAAGTGAGGAAACTCCAGCATAGGTATATGCAGAGTATGGTCGGATTGAAAACCCCCATAAACTTTTCCACTGTCGGATTTGTATAACGGATTTCTGCCTGGGAGCGCACATAATTTCCTCCCACAGTAGCCGGACTGTTAAGTCGGAGAAGAGTTTTATACGCATCCTCTTTTGCCCCGGCATTGACCAGCATCATAACACCGATACCGACACAGAGAAAGAGAATGATCGCTCCGATCATGGCCGGGACGTCATTATCTGTAAGCGACCCGATCACTGCTACGGGAACAAAGCAGAACACACAGAGCAGAACTCCGACGACCTTCAGGACAGCGTGCCCGCTCCGGTCCGCATCACTTACTTTCTGAAGGTAATCTGCTGTGGCGTAGTCGATGCAGACTGCATCTCTCTTCAGATATTTCCACTTTTCCATTTTGATGCCGTTCATGACAAAAATAGCGATGGCAGCCGCCAGCATGACAAAGAAGCATGTGATCGCCAGTGCAAAGGGTATCCGCTCTCCTGTGTGCAGACCCTCTATCACACATTCTGCTGCGATGAAAGGGATCGGAAGAAAGATGCAGAGCATGACACCGATACTGGTAGCAAATGTCGCACGGCCGTCATCCGAAACATATTCCTTTACCTCTTCTCCCGTAAGGAGTCTTGCCTGTATCTGAGGCTGTGCCTGCATGGCTCCGCGGATCCCGAGCGTATCAGCCAGTTCATCCAGATTGCCGAAATCCGAGATCACGATGCCGACGGCTTCATTATCCGTTTTCCCTTCTTCGATCAGTTCCTGATATTTATCTTCCATCATCTGGCCGAGTTCCGACTTTGCTCTCTGCACCTCCGTTGTATTCGGAAGATTTGCGAACATCGATTCCAGATAATTACGTATCGCTTCCATTGTTTTCCTCCTGCTTTTTCTATAAGATCTTTTTCATAAAATGCTGAACAACTTCCTGTGTCAGATCCCATTCATTGTATTTCTGCTGATAATACGTGATCCCTTCCTGCGTGATCTGATAATAAGTCCTTCGCTTTCCGTTTTCCGCTGTCTGGTAGAATGACTGTATATATCCGTTCTTTTCCATTCTTGTAAACGCGGAATACAGTGTTGTTTCCTTGATCACATATTTTTCTTCCGAGATTTCCCGGATTTTCTTGGATATTTCATATCCGTAGGACGGACCGTCCAGAAGCAGATACAGGATCATCGTATCGTTATATCCCCGGATAACATCACTGCTGATACTCGTCACAAACGTTTCGCCTCCTTTCCGCTATTCTGCCTTCTTTCTCATCAGTATTTCATTTCTCTAAGCGCTCTTCATTGATCATCATTTTCAGAGTCTGGACACAGTGTGCAGACACTTTACTTTGCCTGTCGTAATAACGTCTGTCGTTACATTGTCTGTCGTACTATGTCTGTCGTAGTAAATATACTACGACTGTCGTATGATGTCAATAGGAAATTAAAAAAAAGGAGCATCATATGCGACGCTCCTTTTCTTTCTCTTTGTACAGATTTTTCAACTCTTGTTCAGTGTGATCTCAACCGTCCCCGGTGTTTCCGGAGCGGTGTACTCTTCTGCATCTTCTGCATAACCTTCCGGCACTTTCAGGATATGGATCGTATACGTTCCCGCTTCCACATCAAAGGATGCCGCGCCATCTGTACCAGTCGGTTCCATCATACATTCGGTATCACTGCAGAACTGTACCATAACATCCGGAACTGGTTCTCCATTTTCGTCCAGCACCTGAATGCGGTATCCCTGGCTTTCATCTCCGGAAGACGCTGCTTCAGCCTGCGTGTCTTCTTCTGCATTCTGATCCTTTTTCCCTTCGATCAGCTCCTGCATCTGCTCTCTGTACGCATCCGGTCTCATGCCTACAATCGGCTCTCCTACTGTGACTCCTTCAGAATTCACGATGATCGTAGTCGGATACGCAGGTGCGATCAGCTGCTCTCTAATATCATCGTTCGGGATCAGCATCGGATATGTAACTCCGGTATCTTCGACAATATCTTTACCAATCTGTAATTCACCTTCCTGATCCCCGTCGAGCATGATACCAATAACAGCGCAGTTGTCCTCAGCGAATTCGCTGTTCATCTTTTCAAGCTCCGGCATCTCTTCCACACAGTATCCGCACCAGCTCATCCACAAATTTACAAGCGTGAAATCGTGCTGTGCAAACAGTTCTTTACTGTCAATCTCATTTCCCTCAAAATCGACTGTCTTAAAGGAAATCTGTGTGCCTACCTCAGTCTTCGGATCTTCTACCGGATCATAAAACTTTAAATTTTCAAACATCTGCGGCAGATCTCCAAGGATCTTTTCAACTGTCTCTTCCCTTCCTTCCGGAGGTGCCGGTCTGTATAATACTTCCTCACCGGTAATATTATAAAATGTCCAGTTGTCAGATTTTCCAATTTCTTCGATTTCAAACGTGAACTCCTCCGGATCGCTGACTCCCATTTCTTCAGCCAGAAAACTTACCATACCGTCGTATCCAAAATCGTCATTGACGCTCAGGATACAAAAGAGATCCTGGGCATTATCACTATAGTAGTTATTTAATTCTTCCTCATCAGTGTATTTTTCCTCGGCAGCGATCAGTTCGTCTGTCGTTGCAGAATATATAATTCCGGTAGTCATGAACATCTCCGGAATCAGTTCAATCGGATTAAAGGCAAGATAATATCCGGATTCTGTCCAGCTTTCCGGAATCGTGATGTCAATTCCTGTTTTGGGCAGCTCATATATCTGTGCATCCGTGTCAGCCGCAGCAGTAAAACATGTTGTAAAAATCATCAATCCGGCTGCCATCAAGCATAAAATTCTCTTTTTCATACGTTTTCTCCTCTCTTCAAAAGATTCGTTCAGGTTTAAATTAACCTTTATTTTTCTTTCATTTATATTTGCTTATACTCTCCTCTGACAGGCATTTTCCTGTCAAGTATACTATTTACAGCTGAAAACGAAATAATGAGACAAAAAAAGAACTGCCTCTTCAGACAGTTCTCTTGTGTAAGGCGTCGACCGGATTTGAACCGGTGGATACTGGTGTTGCAGACCATTGCCTTACCACTTGGCTACGACGCCATACGAAGT
>CACZSZ010000198.1 GCA_902783945.1 uncultured Lachnospiraceae bacterium | reverse complement strand
GAAGGCGGGATCAATGCGGCACTGAACGTCATGGGCGAGCAGGATACCGCGGATGAGCACTATGCCGATACGATGGCGGGAGGCGTATATCTGGCAGATCCCGAGGCTGTAAAGGAACTGACCAGGCATGCGCCTGAAGTGGTCCGCCGTCTGGCGAAACTGGGCGTGCCGTTTGCTATGAACGGGGATCATATGATCCAGCGTAATTTCGGAGGCCAGAAGAAAAAACGGACAGCTTTTTGTAAAAGCAGCACGGGCAAGGCGCTGATGACGGCCATGATCGATGAAGTGAGGAAGTATGAAAGGGAGCCGGACGGACAGGAAGTACCGGACATACGGAACCGTCAGGATGCAGCCGGCAGGATACGCCGGTATCCTCATCATGTGCTGGAAGACCTGCTTATAGAGGACGGACACTGTATGGGAGCGGTTGTCCGTGATATATACACGGATCAGACGATGGCACTGGAAGGTCCGGTCATACTCGCTTTCGGCGGCCCGCACGGACTGCTTACCGGACAGACGACCGGGACAACGGTCAATGACGGAAACGGTCTGGCAATTGCCTTTTCACACGGTGTTGAGGCAGCTAATCTGGAATTCCTGCAATATCATCCGACGACCGTGCAGATCTCCGGTAAGCGGCTTCTGATCAGCGAAGCAGCCCGCGGAGAAGGCGGACGGCTTTTCGTGAAACGAAGTGGAGACCGCTGGTATTTCATGGAAGAAAAATACCCTGAGCTGGGAAATCTGATGCCGCGTGACGTAGTCAGCAGGGAGATGGCAGCGGTGCTGGGAGATCCGTCGTGCGGAGACCAGGTGTATCTGGATATGACCGGACTTGCAAAAGAAATATGGAAGAAAAAACTGCCGGATCTGCGGGAAGAAGTCAGGCATTATCTGGGGATCGATCCGGCACAGGAACCTGTACCGGTGGATCCGGGGATCCACTATTTCATGGGCGGTCTGTTTGTTGACAGCCGCCACAGGACATCGATTTCCGGTTTGTATGCAGCAGGAGAATGTGCCTGTCAGTACCATGGCGCGAATCGTCTCGGAGGCAATTCCCTTCTGGGAGCCCTGTACGGCGGACAGGCTGCTGCGCAGACAGCCGCGGAAGAATGGAACAGGCTGTTTTCTGTAACAGAGACGGACAGAACCGGAACAGACGGCGGAGACAAAGAAGTCCGTTCGGTATCTGCGACGCTCCGGATCACAGACCGGATCATGCGGATCCTGATGCAGGCACTGGGCATTGTGCGTGATGCAGAAATGATAGAACAGGGGCTGCGGGAATTGGAAACAGTCCGCAGGGAAGAGGCCTGTACGGAAATCGACAGAAAACGAATGCTGGTGGCGGAAGCCATGCTGCGCTCTGCGCTGGAACGGAAAGAAAGCAGAGGCGCGCATCAGCGGAAAGACTATCCGGAACGAAGGGATGATCTGTTCCAGAAAACAACGGTTGCCCGCTGGGACGGGACACGGGTTCAGATCACGTTTCGTGAGATCGGAAAATAATAATGAAAAAGCGAGAACACAGACAAAAAACGGACGGTGAGAATAACCCTTCCTACAGAATAGAGATCGAGCGAAGAAGGCCGGGCAGAACAGAAACATATATCCAGGCATTTTCTTATGAGATGCAGGATCCGGGTGACACGGTGGCTGCCGCCCTGCGGGAGATCAATGCACGGCCGGAACTGATGGATGCGGAAGGGCATCCGGCGGAACCCATCTTGTGGGAGAGCAGCTGTCTGCAGAAGAAATGCGGTGCCTGTGCCATGCTGGTGAACGGGGAACCCAGGCTGGCCTGTGATTGTTTCCTCCGTGAATTGCCGCAGAAGATCCGTCTGGCACCGCTTCGGAAATTCCCGGTTGTCGGTGATCTGCAGATCGACAGAAGCATCATGCAGAAAAATCTCCGGGAGATCCGGCTGTGGATGGAAAAGCCGGCTGAACTGTGGGAAGAAACGGCGGAAGATGCCTATGATGCTTCCCGCTGCCTGCAGTGCGGACTCTGCCTGGAGGTCTGTCCGAACTTTGCAGCAGAAGGCAGCTTCACCGGAGCAGCGGCAGCTGTACCGGCAGCCCGTGTACTGGCGGCACAGCCCGGAAAAGAACCGACAGAACTGAAAAAACAGTACCGGAAACGTATCTATGAGGGCTGTGGGAAATCACTGGCCTGCCGTGATATCTGCCCTGCCGGGATCGATACGGGAGAAATGCTGGCGCAGTCCAATGCGGCCGCAATGTGGAAACGGATGCGCAGACGGCCGCGAAGGCGATGAAAGAATTTGTTTTCAGCAGCACATAGCACAAATGTTTTCAGAAGTATTTTTTGAAGGGAAATGGAAATGAAGAAGCAGAACACATCATGGATATTTGCAGTACAGCTGATCATCAGCGCGGTATTTTTTATCGGCATGCTGACGTTTCTGAAACCTTGCGGCCCGAAAGAGGACGGTACCTTTATGTCATGTCATCATGCAGGGATAGTACTGACCATCCTGGCTG